>JBDSKT010000334.1:0-7209 GCA_039916765.1 Sphingomonas sp. | reverse complement strand
CTCCCCGCTCTTGGCCGAGGGATTGTCCGCCGGGGACGCATGTCCTTCCCCGACACGACTGTCGGGGAAGATGCTTGCATAGAATTCGGCGGCCGCGCGCGCCTGGCCGTGGTCGAACCACAGGCAGGTGGTCATCTCACCCATGACGGCCTCGCTTACTTCGCGCCGCTTAGTGCGAAGGACGCGCCTTGCGGATCGTCGGCGACGACGATGAAGGCGCCACCGGGGACCTCTTGCGGGCCGTGGGTCACCGTGCCGCCGCCCGCCTTGATCTTTTCAATCGCCGCGTCGATCGAGGCGACGGTGAAATAATAGTTCCACCGCGTCGCGAACCCCTGACCCGCCGTCATCATCGCGCCGATGCGCGTGCCGGCATGATCGATGAAACAATAGTCGCCCGCGGGGCCCATCGGCATCGTCTCTTTGTTTTCCCAGTCGAACAGCGGACCGTAGAAATCGAGCGCGGCCTTGTGGTCGCTGGTGACCAGCTCGTTCCAGCCGCAATGGCCCGGCCCGGTGCCGAACGCCTTCGAATCATCCGGGCTGTCGCCGCGCATTACATAGAACACCATACCCTGCGGATCGGCGACCATGGCGAAGCGGCCGACGCCGGGGATATCCTGCGGCCCCATGTGCACGCTGCCACCCTTGGCCTTGATCTTCTCGACGGTGCCATCGACGTCCTGCATGCCGATATAGCTGAACCAGCCTGGCTTCATCGGCGCGCCGTCGGGCAGCTTCATCATGCCGCCGACGCCCTTGCCGTCCGGGGCGGTGAGGACGCGATAATCGCCAGTGCCTTCCATGCCGGAGGGCGCGATGGTCCACCCGACGACGTCGGCGTAGAATTTCTGCGCGCCCTCGGCGTCGTTCGTCATCAGTTCGTACCAGATTGGGGTGCCATCGGAATTGGCCATCGTTTCTCTCCTTGGGTGTTGAGTTATGCGTCGTTGGGCTATGCGTCGAGCACGGCCTGGAAGCCGCCGAAAATCATGCGCTTGCCGTCGAACGGCATCGGCTCGCCACTGGGCTGGATGCGCGGATCCTGCCTGATCTTGGCCATGCCCGCGTCGCGGGTCGCCTTGTCGGGCCATTCGATCCACGAAAACACGATGGTTTCGCCGTCCTCCGCGCCGACCGCGCGCCGGAAATCGGTCACCTTGCCCTCAGGCACGTCGTCACCCCAGCCCTCGACCACCCGGGTCGCGCCGTGATCCTTGAAGATCGGCGCGGCCTTTTCGGCGAAGGCGACATACGCTTCCCTCGTCGCTCCCGCTTTGACCGGAATGACGAGCCCGTCGATATAGATCATGCCGTCTCTCCCTGCCGGTGCCGCTCGTCGGACAGCACGGAGGCGTCGTCGGCAAACACCGCGAGTTGAGCGGCCATCGCCGTGCGATGAGCGGGCCGATCCTCGCCGCGCTGGACATAGGCGGTGAGCTTGGCGAACCCGTCCAGCTGTCCGGTGCCGCGCAGCCCGCCCAGCACCGAGATCATCATCAAATCCCCGACCGTGAAACTGTCGCCATCCAGCCAAATATTGTCGCCCAGCGCCGCCTCAAGATCGCGCAGCCGGCCGTGCAAGTCCTCGACCACTTTGTCATGACGCGCCTTGCACCACTCGCGATCGGCCTCGAACAGGTCGTTGATCGCAAGCGCCATGACGTACGGCTCGACCGAGTTGAGCGCGCAGACCAGCCATTGGATCGCGCCGGTTCGCCCGGCTGGATCGGTCGGGATCAGCTTACCCGCCCGCTCGGCGATGCGCAGGACGATCGCGCCCGACTCGAATATCTCGACCTCGTCGTCGCGGTAGGTCGGCACTTGGCCAAACGGTTGCCGGCAGCGATGCTCGGGCGTTTTGGCGTCGCGGATCAGATCGACATGGTATGGCTGGCCGACCTCCTCGAACGCCCAGCGCGCGCGCAAATCCCGGACGAACCCGCGCGCGAACGGCGGGACCCAGGCGAAGGTGGTGATGGTGGGCGTGGTCATGTCGCTCTCCTAGGCGCCGGCTCAGGCCGGTGCGTGCTGTTCCGCCATCTGCGCCACTATTGCCTCGGCATCCATCCACATCACTTCCCAGATATGGCCGTCCGGATCGGTGAAGCTGCGCCCGTACATGGCCTCGCCATGTTCCTGCTTGGGATTGGGATCGGCGCTGCCGCCCGCGCCCGCCGCCGTATCGACGATGGTATCGACCGCCGCGCGGCTGTCGCGGCTGAGGGCAAACATCGCCTGCGCGCTGGTGCGCGCGTCGATGATCGTGCGGCTAGTGAATGATGAGAACCGTTCGTGGGTCAAAATCATGACGTTCACCGCCTGCGAGAACGACATCATCGCGGCGGTGTCGTCGGTGAATTGCGGGTTATTCACCGCGCCGATCGCCTCATAGAACGCTTTGGAGCGCGCCAGGTCGGTCACCGGCAGGTTCACGAAGATCATCTGTTCCATGCGCGCTTTCCTCCGATGCGAATCGTCGTTGACCTCGATGCCCGTTATAGTTATCTATTACAACTGTGAAGTTAGTGAAAGTGACCAAAAGCCCTGCCGCCGAGACGAAGCGTTGGTACAACGATTCGTGCGGCGCGGCATTGGCGATGCAATTTGTCGGCGAGCGCTGGTCGCTGCTCATCATACGCGAGCTGATGTACGGGCCCCGTCGCTTCGGGGAATTGAAGCTGAGCCTGAGCGGCATCAGCGCCAACGTGCTCACGCAGCGGCTGGAGGGGCTGGAGCAGGCGGGTATCCTGCTGCGCCGCAAGCTACCCCCGCCGGCCAATGTGCAGGTTTATCAGCTGACGGCCTGGGGGTACGAAAGCGAGACCGCGATCCAGGAACTCGGCCGCTGGGCCGCGCGATCGCCGACGCACGACCCCAGCCTGCCCTTGTCGGCGGTGTCGCTCATGATGTCGGCGCGTACGCTCTATGCCGGGGGGATGACCGCAACGGTTGGATTTCGGCTCGGCGCGGACACGTTCGTCGCGCGTTTGACGCCGACCGCGATCGACATCCGGCGCGATGATCCCGCCATGGCCGACACGGTGGTCGAAGGCGCGCCGCACGCCATTGCGGCGGTGATCTACGGCGGGCGTCCGCTCGCCGATGCGGAGAACGATGGTTCGATCCGGATCACCGGAGATCACGCGGTCGCCAAGGACTACATCACGCGTTTCCCGCTGCCCGCCAAGATGGGCGGCTGAAATCATGGATCGCACCGACCGGGCGGCGCGGCTGATCCGCGCTACGCCGCAAGCGATCTACGCGGCGTTCGTGGATTCCGCCGCCTATGCGCGGTGGTTGCCCCCGGCGGGGATGACGGCCGCGATCGAGCGCTTCGAGCCGCACGCCGGCGGCGCCTATCGCATGACCCTGACCTACGAATCGGGTGCCGGAACGGGAAAGACCGCCGCCGATGCCGATACCGTCGAGGGCCGATTCGTGACGCTCGCGCCCGGCGAGCGCATCGTTCAGACGGCGGAGTTCGATTCGGGCGATCCGGCATTTGCCGGAACGATGACGATGACGTGGACGTTCGTGCCGACAACCGCCGGGACCGAAGTAACGATCACGGCCGAACACGTACCGCCGGGCATTTCCGCCGAAGACCATGCGACTGGACTGCGATCCACGCTCGCGAACCTGGCCGCGTTCGTGGAATAGGCAAGCGTTTCGCAAAAACGCGGCTCGACTTCGCTTTGCACGAACGCTTAGGGAGGCACGCGAAGGACGAACGCCATGACCGATATCCCCAACACCCAGCCCGACAGCCGCGAGACGACGATCCTCGACGCACCCGACCAGATGAAGAAGGTCCGCGACGTGTTCGGGATCGATTCCGACATGGAAGTGCCCGCGTTCAGCGAAGCCGACGAACGCGTGCCCGATCTCGATCCGGCCTATGTGTTCGACGCGGACACCACACTCGCGATCTGTGCCGGCTTCGCGCACAATCGTCGGGTCATGGTGCAGGGTTATCACGGCACCGGCAAGTCGACGCATATCGAGCAGGTCGCGGCGCGATTGAAATGGCCGTGCATCCGCATCAACCTGGATGCACATATCAGTCGGATCGATCTGGTGGGTCGCGACGCGATCGTGCTGCGCGATGGGCAGCAGGTGACCGAATTCCGCGAGGGCCTGCTCCCCTGGACGCTTCAGACACCGACAGCGCTCGTGTTCGACGAATATGACGCGGGGCGCCCCGACGTGATGTTCGTCATCCAGCGCGTGCTGGAAGCCGAGGGCAAGCTGACCCTGCTCGACCAGAACCGGGTGATCCGCCCGAACCCCTATTTCCGCCTGTTCGCGACGGCCAACACGGTGGGCCTCGGCGACACGAGCGGGCTCTATCACGGCACGCAGCAGATCAACCAGGGCCAGATGGACCGCTGGAACATCGTCGTCACGCTCAACTATCTGCCCGCCGCGGTCGAGGCGCGGATCGTGCTCGCCAAGTCGGGCGAATATGACCAGCCCGACGGCAAGAAAGCGGTCGATGACATGGTCCGGGTCGCCGATCTCACGCGAAAGGGTTTCATCGGCGGCGACATCTCGACCGTGATGAGCCCGCGCACGGTGATTACGTGGGCGCAAAACGCGCTGATCTTCGGCGATATCGGGTTCGCTTTTCGCCTGTCGTTTCTCAACAAGTGCGACGAGGCCGAACGGCCGCTGGTCGCGGAATATTACCAGCGCGTGTTCGGGAAGGACCTGCCGGAGAGCGTGGCGGGCAAGAGCTGACGGACCGAGGATGACCGCAGAGACCCCGCTCGACCGTTTCAAAACCGTGCTCGGCGGCGCGGCGCGGGCAATCGCCGGCGAGCCGGAGATCGAGCTGGCCTATACCGCGGACGCGCCGGTGCAATCGGGCAAGCATATCAAGGTGCCGATGCCGGCACGCACGCTGCCCGCCGATCAGGTGGCGGAGGCGCGCGGGTTTGCCGACGGCTTCGCGTTGCGGTTGAAGCATCATGATGTGGCGCTCCACCAGAAAGCCGCGCCGCAGGATGCCGTGGCGCGCGCGGTGTTCGACGCCATCGAGGGTGCTCGGGTCGAGGCGCTCGGCGCGCGGGGCTATCGCGGGATCGCCGACAATCTAGCGACCGCGCTGGATGTGAAACTGCGCGCCGATCCGATCACGCGTGCGCGGACGCGGGAAGAAGTGCCCCTTTCCACCGCGCTCGGGCTGATCGTTCGCGAGCGGCTGACAGGACAGGAGGCACCCGCTGTCGCGGCGCCCGGGCTGGCGCTGGTCCGCGAATGGATCGAGGAGAAGGGCGGCGGCGATCTCGACGCACTCGGCCTCGCGATCGACGATCAGCGCGCGTTTGCCGGGCTGGTGACCAAGCTGCTCGAAGATCTCGACCTGGTCGAGGGCGACATGATCCCCGACGAGGCGGACGACGGCGGGTCGGACGACGAGGGCACTGACGAGCAGCAGCAAGACGAAGGCGAGGACGGCGACGAACAGGGCGAGCAAGGCGAGGGCGACGTGGATGCCCGCGGCGAAGCACGCGATGCCGAAAGCGAGGACGGCGAAGGCTCGGAACAAGGCGAGGACGAGTTCGACGATCAGGACGGTGAGCCCGGCGACGAGGGCGATGACGGGATGCTTCCGGTGCGCCCCAACCGGCCCTTCTCGGACCTCTCGCCGCACTTCGACTACAAGCCCTGGACGACCTCGTTCGACGAGGTGATCGCGGCGACCGAATTGTGCGATGCGGAGGAGCTGGCGCGGTTGCGTTCGTATCTCGACCAGCAGCTGGTTCATTTGCAGGGCGCGGTGACCAAGCTTGCCAACCGGCTCCAGCGAAGGCTCATGGCGCAGCAGAACCGCAGTTGGGATTTTGACCAGGAGGAGGGCATTCTCGACGCGGCGCGACTGGCGCGGGTCGTCGTGTCGCCCGGGCTGTCGCTGTCCTACAAGGTCGAGCGCGAAACCGAGTTCAAGGACACCGTCGTCACGCTGCTCATCGACAATTCGGGCTCGATGCGCGGGCGGCCGATCTCGATCGCGGCGATCAGCGCCGACATCCTCGCGCGCACGCTGGAGCGGTGCGGGGTCAAGACCGAGATCCTCGGCTTCACCACGCGCGCGTGGAAGGGCGGGCAGGCGCGCGAGACCTGGCTTGCCGCCGGACGTCCGCCGCAGCCGGGGCGGCTCAACGACGTGCGACACATCGTCTACAAGCGCGCCGATGAGCCGTGGCGCCGCGCCAAGGCCAATCTCGGCCTGATGATGCGAGAAGGGCTGCTCAAGGAGAATATCGACGGCGAGGCGTTGCTGTGGGCGCATTCGCGGCTGCTCGCTCGGCCGGAGGAGCGAAAGATCCTGATGGTCATTTCGGACGGCGCGCCCGTGGACGATTCGACGCTCAGCGTGAACAGCGGAAGCTATCTCGAACGGCACCTGCGCCAGGTGATCGGCTGGATCGAGGGCCGGTCGCCGGTCGAGCTGACCGCGATCGGCATCGGTCACGACGTGACCCGCTATTATGCGCGCGCGGTGACGATCATGGACGCCGAACAGCTGGGCGGGACGATCATCGAGCAGCTCGCGGCCCTATTCGACACGGCGTGAGGCGGCGACCGTATCCAAACATGGTATGGAGGCAGCGGGGGCGAACAACGGCAAGGACGACGAACGGCGACCCGATTGACGATGGCGCGCACCCCAATCGCGATCCGCCGCGTTATGAAGCCGTCGCTGACAGGGAGATTTACCATGCGTCATAAGATGATCGTCTTGCTGCTGCCGCTCGTCGCGGTGGCGGGTTGTGCCAAGCCGTTGAGCCCAACCGAATTTCTTACCAAAGCGATCCGGGGCGACAATTCCGAGATGACGCTGGGCGCGCTTGCCGCCGTGAAGGGGGGAACCGCCGTGGCCGATTATGGCCATGCGCTCGAAGCCGATCATACCAAGGCACGCGCAGCGGCGGTTGCGCTGGCGACCCATTACGGCATGACCCCGCCGACCGATCTACTGCCGGAGGCGAACGAGGAGCAGAAAAAGCTCCAGGGACTTTCGGGGAACGATTTCGACAAGGAATTCGTCAGCTACATGGTCAAGGACCATGAAGGGGATATTTCGGATTTCACCAAGGAAGCCGAAAGCTCGGCGCCGGACGACGTCAAGAAATTGGCGAAGGATGCGCTGCCCGATTTGCAGAAGCATCTGGACATGGCCAAGCGGCTGACCTGACGCAC
>JBDSKT010000333.1:0-2971 GCA_039916765.1 Sphingomonas sp. | reverse complement strand
AAGCGTGGCAGCAATGACGCCGCCGATTTTCCATACTTGACCGATCATCAGTCGCATCACGAACCCGGCCAGCGGCCCAGCTCTGTATGGTCACAACCCGCTCTAAGCGCAGTAGAGCTCGAACTGTTGCAACGTCAAACGCCACAATCCGAAAGATGAATGAACGGCAGCGTTTGGGATCAGACCCAGACAGCTGTACTGGCGGAAATTAAGCGCAATGCAGCGCTACACTAAGGAGCTCTCGCCGGCCATTCGACCTACCGAAGAAGCCAGGAAAATGCACGAAGCAGAAAAGAATCGCCGTCCGTCCTGACAATTTCGCCGTGCGCTGGGACCACTTGCCGCGGGCGTTTCTCGATCAACGCCCGGATTTTCGGCCGCGCGCTTGCGCGGTTGCGAAAACTGATCCGGTAATCGATTGGCGGATAACCCCGCCCCTCGGTCATTTTCGACAGCCTCGCGACCAGCCGCATCCACCATGGCCAGTGGCTCTTCAGGAAGGCCTCGCTCAAAGTCTGGGATAGGTCCGCAATGACGGCGATGCGCGATGCGCGGTGAAAGAAGATCAGTTCGTCCATCAAAAGCGAGTTCGTAAAATAGAATTGATCTATCTGCCCTTCCCATGCAGTCGGCGCCGTGTCGGTGAGTGCGGGACAAAATTGGAGCGCTTCACACTTGGCGATTGTGGCTGCCGTTCCCCAGAACCTCGCCTCCGGAAACGCGGCATGCCACTCGCTTAAAAAGAGATAGTGCAGGCTATTGGGGCTGACGATGTGCCGGACCGAACCCAGCGCCCGAACCGCTTCCTCGAGGGCTGAGGTCTTTTCAACGGGCGACCACAACCAGAGTCCGCCGTCGCCAAGCCGCACGATGACCATCCGCGTGGGATAATCGAATCTCTTAAAGGAGACGATTCCACCATCCGCAAACCACAAGTCTTGCCCAAGCGGCTCAAGCATGCGCCAATCTTACACCCTCGAACCGCTGGATGCTACCGGTAGGGACTTCGCCCCATGTTAGGGGCCGCTTGGTACCAACGGTTTTGCCCACAAAGCGTACCTCTCCCGAGGTGCGTTCGCGGCCTCGACCGTGGCAGTTTTTGGCGAGCGGACGATCGACACGCAATGCCGCAAGTAGGCGCAATGCAACCACCGGCAGGTCAGTAAGCACCTTGTGTGAGCAACTGATCTCGCACTTCATCAGGGCGGTTCAACGCCTATCCTTCAAATAATGCCGGCCGCTTGCCGGACCCAGGCTTCGGTCCCTCGGAGACCGAAATTTGGACGGAGGATCTGCGCGCCACGACGCAACTCGTTGAGATAATCTGCCCAGTGCTGCATCATGCGTACGCGTTCCTCTCGATATTCCCCAGCGTATATACGTGTCGTTGGCCGCGACCTTTCCGGTAGCCAGCGCAGCTGAGGAAACTGCCGCCGACCGTTGGCGTCAGCGAGCTACGTCAAGGAGGCCGAACTGAATTCCTCTGCCAGCGTAGTGAACACCAGTCTGGTGATTTGTGATTCCGACTTATGGCCATGCGGGCGAACAGCGTTGTGAAGGGCACGTCAGGGCTACTAGACCGGAGAAGGGGCAATCTTCGATCCGCCTGATCTGCGGCTCAGCCTCCGGTATTTACGCTCCCCGGTCGGACAAACTATTGTAACATGCCAAGATGGTGCGACAAACGCCGAGGCAATTTAGCTCCTATCTGCCAACCCGAACGCCGATCCACAAGGTGCGCGGCGTTCCAAGATCAATGGAGCCGGCCTGGTTCCGCGTCAGCACCTCTACATCGAAAAGGTTTTCCGCGCGGACCACGAAGGAGAAGCCGCGCCGCAGTGGCAATGCCGCGACAAGGTCGACGGTCGTCGCGGCGGGTAGCACGTCGGTTTCCAGATCGTCCTCATATTGCCGGCCGACGTATCGCATTGTCGCAGAAAGCGTTGGCGTGCCGCTGCGCCCATAGGCGATCGTCGCGCTCGCGGTATGGCGCGGACTTTGCGCGGGGATGAGGCCGTCGAGCGCTAGGACGCGCGCTGCGACATTCGAATCGCTGTACGCGTAGCTTGCCGCGAGCGAGGCCGCGCCGCGCCGCGCGTGGAACGTAGCTTCTACGCCCTTGGCGACGATCGCCGTGACATTCTGTCGTTGGCGAAGATTGGGGCCGATCGTCACATTGGCAATAGCATCGCCCAGCCGGTTGTAGAAGGCGGTCAGGCCGAGCGAGACCCCCTCGACCGGCTTGATGTCCGTCCCGACTTCGAAGCCGCGCAGCTTCTCGAGGCCCAGATTCTCGTTCGCCTGGGTTGTGATCGGGAACACGACGAACGGGCGGTAAAGCTCGTTGAGCGTCGGCAAGCGATAGCCGGTATAGGCGGCGGCCCGCAGCGCAACCGTCGGCGTGATGGGGAACAGGGCGCCCGCGCGGGCTGTCGCTTTTGTTCCGTCGCGGCGGGGGAACATCCGGTCGCTGAGGGGCACGCCCGCGGCGGTGCGTTCAAGGAAGAAGCCGTCCGTGATCGCCCAGCGATCGAGCCGCGCACCGCCCGTCAGTACGAGTTTGCCAAGTGTCCAGTCATCCTCGAGGAACAACCCTGTCGTGCTCTCATTGCCGCCCGCGGTGCGTCGCGTGGTGACCAGGCCGGTCGCGGCATAGGCGTCCTCGTATAATTGGCCGTGCGCGAACCGGACGTCGGCACCCAGCCGCAGCACATGGTCCGGCCCGACCGGCGGGCGCAGTTCGAGCTTGCCACCGATCCCCGTCGAAGGCGTGTTGCGCTGGTCGAGCGTCAGCTTGAAGCTGGTTGCGCTGATGACCTTGTTCGAGAAGTTGCGCGCCTGTAAATAGGCCAACGCATCGACCTCCCAATGGCCGTGGTGGATCAATCGCAGGTTCGCATCCTCCCCTTGCGACCTCGAATCGGCGCCCTTGAAGCGGAGCGTCCGATCGTCGCCAAACAGGCTACCGCGG
>JBDSKT010000332.1:0-3774 GCA_039916765.1 Sphingomonas sp. | reverse complement strand
AATACATCTGCATCTGCGTGACCGACACCGGCTTCGGGATGGACGCCGATACAATGGCCAAAGCATTCGAACCTTTCTTCACGACCAAACCAATCGGCCAAGGCACCGGTCTAGGCCTTTCGATGATCTACGGGTTCGCTCAGCAGTCTGAAGGTTATGCAAAAATCTATAGCGAACATGGACAAGGAACGACGTTCAAGCTCTATTTGCCCCGCTACGGGGCGAGAGCGAAGAGGACGAGCAACCGGCTCAGCTGACCGACGCTCATATGAGCGACGCTGGAGAGGTGGTACTTGTGATCGAGGACGAAACCGTGGTCCGCGGTCTCATCATCGAGGAACTGACCGAACTGGGCTATCGAACGGTTGAAGCGGCCGACGGTCTTTCGGGCCTTGAGATATTGCGGTCGAAACGACGGATTGATCTGGTTATTACGGACATCGGGCTGCCTGGTCTCAACGGTCGGCAGGTTGCCGATGCCGCTCGCGTCTTGCGACCGCAACTCAAAGTATTATTCATGACGGGCTATGCGGAAAACGCAGCCTTGGCCTCGGGATTCCTGGAACCCGGAATGGAGATGATCACAAAGCCATTCGCGATGGAAGCGTTAGCCACGCGGATTAAGATGATGCTCGCTTGATCTCGACTCGCAAGTGAAGCACGTGGCGAATGTCTGCTTTCGGGATCGTCTGCGCGACGGCAGAACGTCCGAAATTAGGGCGCTTAGCCGTCGTCCACCTCCCTATATTCCAATCCCAAGCCCACGGCTACGACCCCGCCCCGCGAGTCCGGCAAGCTCGTGACCAATGCTGCCCTTCGATACTGGTGAAAGCCCAAGCTCGATCTTGCGATTGCGGAGGATCGACTCCACCTGCGGGTCGCGTTCAAGCCCCTTCGCCATGCCAAACATGGTGTCGCTGACCCGGCGAACCTTCGTGTCTTCCTGATGCACCATCAGCGAACGCCGCTGCCTCTCGAGCGACTGCCATCGCTCGACGAACACATCGGCCCGACGCACTGGATCGACCCTTATTTCCTGCTCGAGTTGCATCGCGCGGATGACCACTGCCGTCTTGCCGCCCGAGGCTTCGCGAATATGGCCGTGGTCGTTCGAAAATGCGGACTCGAGATCGACCGCTGCGTGCGGCCTGATCGTGTCGAGCGACACGCGGCTCGCGGTCAGTTCGGTGCGCTGCTCGTCGGTGTAGGGATCGCCAACCCTATGCGAGAACCGCATCGCTCCGACGATACGGGCGTGGCGCGTCACCGCCTCCGATAACGAAGGCGGCAGCGCCTGCTCGACCGGCGTTGACGGGGCGATCTCGGTCGGCACCATCATACCCTCAGCCGGTGCCAGATCATCCAGCGGGCGCTGTACCGTTTGAGCCGGGGCTGGCAGAACGATCTGCCGGCGATCCGCGAACGCGCGCGCATAGTCCGACGCCATGTCTTTGGCGCGGTCGTGCGACAGCGTGCGAACCAGTTTGCCGCGATCGGCAAAGTCGTCCTCGCCGTAATGCAGATCGACGGTGTCGCGGTGGCGCGACAGCGCGACATAGGCGGCATGACGATCAAGCCCCGGCGTGGCGAGCACATGAACGCGGTCGACCGTCATGCCCTGGGCCTTGTGCACGGTTGCGGCATAGCCGTGATCGAGTGCTGCATAGTCCTTCAGGTCGAACGCGACCCGCCGCCCATCGTCGAGTATCACCGCCATTCTCGTTCGGGTGACGCTTTCCACGTTCGCGAGCGAGCCGTTCTTCACGCCCAGCTCGCGTTCGTTGCGTAGGAACATTACACGGTCCCCAGTTGCAAACGCGCGCTCGCCCTTCTCGACCTGCAGCACGACTTCTGTGCCAAGCCGCCCTGCCGCTCCAAGTCGTCCCCGTGCGGTGGCGTTGAGCGCTTGCACCTCTTCGTTGGTGTGGGTGAGGATGATGCGACTCGCGTTCGGCGAGGCTGTTCGATCGCGATCCCAGCGCTCGATCAGATCGCCGCGTGCTGCGTCACGCGTCGGCGCCGCGTGGACGTGGCCAGCGTCGTGATACGCCTCGACCGCTTCGGCCGTACGACCGGTGGCAAGCTCGCGCGTCGCGCGCCGCTGCCAGTCATCGCGCTGGCGGCGGACCTCGGTGATCTCCACACACCCGACGCGCTCCGCGATCGAGCGGAATGCAGCACCCTGCTCGGGATCGCCGGCCAGCACGACCTTGGCGCCGCGCTTCTGCGCTTCTGCGATGACGCGCTCCATCTGGCGCGTGCCGATCATCCCGGCCTCGTCGATCACCAAGATGCTGCGCCGATCGAGCAACTCCCTGCCCTGACCCCATTGATGCTCCATGCTCGCGATCGTGCGCGACGCGATACCGGAACCACCTTCAAGACTTTCGGCAGCGATGCCCGACAAAGCCAGACCGCGCACAGAATAGCCCGCGCGCTCCCACGCATCGCGCGCGACACCTAGCATCGCGGATTTTCCGGTGCCGGCATAACCTACGATAATTGCAAGGTCGTGCGGTCTTCCTATGTAATCGAGAGCGGCTTTCTGTTCCCCCCCAAGAATGAGGCCGTCACTCCCGGCAGCGTCGATGGCTTTTTCCATCGCGACTGTCGGGAGACCATGTCCCGCCCGCGATGCCATCGCCATTGTCGCGCGGTCCAGACGCTCTTCCGTCGCGATCATGTCGCGGCTGGTAAAGCGGTCGTCGCAGCGTCCATCCTTGCCGAGCAACACGAACTCGGGTGACGCTCGAACCGCGCCCATCACCCGGTCGAACTGATCCTGCCCGTCACTGTGTCGATGCACGAACATCGCCAAGTCGCGCCGGGTAAAGGTCGCCTGCTGCTTGGTGATCGCATCGAGCGCGAGTCCAGGGTTGGCGAGGATCCTCTCGCCATTGCTGCGCGCAATGTCGTGATGCTCGGCAAGCCGCTCGCTCTCATGCCCCTGTCCCGCCATACGCGAGGCGGCGGGACCGATCTTGTGCTGCGGTTCGAGATCGATTCCCTGCGCGTCCAGGCTGCGGTGATCGACGCGCGCGTCGATATCGAGTTCGGCCAGGCGGTGGTTGACGTGCACCGCCCAATGCTCGCGCCATTGCTGAAGCAGGTCAGTGCGGTTCCAGTCACGAACCTTCGCGCCGAACCCGTCTTCATCGACACTGCGCGTGGTGAGCATGACATGGGCGTGCGGCTTGGGTTCACCGTCCGCGCCGATGTCCCAATGGACATTGAGATCTGCGATCATGCCGCGCTCGACGAACTCGGCCCGAACGAAGTCGCGTGCCAGCTCGATACCGTGTTGCTTCGACATCTCGCGCGGGATCGCGAACTCGATCTCGCGGGCGAGTTGCGCGTCAATGCGCTTCTCTGCACCTTCGACCGCGTTCCAAAGCTTTTCGCGGTCGGCGAGATGCTCCGGCGCGCCGTCCGGAAGCATTATCTCCGAATGGACGACGCCAGCCTTGTTCGAGAAGTCGTGATGCCGGTCGAGGCGCTGATCGTGCAGCCGCGAGGCCGATCGATACGCCGCCGATGCCAGCGCACTCGAACCCGCAGCGCGTGAGATCAGCTTTGCCGAGAAATGGTAGATCGCCATGACGGCAATCCAACTACACCTAAAGCAGCACGTCGGCACGACGTATAAGCGCGCCCTCGAAAGATTTCATCTATCTCGGGACGGGCGAATCCCAAGTGATCCCAACACATTGCGACTGATCGAGCAAGCCGATAACTGGTGCGTCCTCAACGTGCAAATGAGGATACAACAATGCG
>JBDSKT010000331.1:0-5890 GCA_039916765.1 Sphingomonas sp. | reverse complement strand
TCTACCTGTGGCGTGCGGTCGATCACAAGGGCGAGATCCTCAAGAGCTATGTCACGAAAAAGCGGGATAAATCCGCTGCTCTCGCCTTTATGAAGAAGACACTGAGGCGCGCGACAGTCGTTAAGATCGCGTAAATATTTGTGTGCCGTGAAGCCGGAACGCTTCCCCCTCCGTATCTGGATAGTCGCAGTTCCGTAGAGGACGGAACGCCGGGGTGATGCTCTTGCACCGGCGCAGCTAACCCTCTCAAAACGACAAAATTATTCGCGAATATTCCGACTCCCGACCCAAGAGAGGAAAGACACGATGGCCGATGACGTCCAGTTGATCGAAGCGTTTGATTCGAGGGTCAGGCGGCGTGCAGAACGGCGCGACTTCTTCAAATCAGCCATTGGCGGCGCCGCCCTGGTGGCTGGCGCATCAGGCTTTTTCTACGCTGACGCAGCGCTGGCACAGGCCGCTCCGACAGACTCAGACATCCTCAACTTCGCGCTCAACCTCGAATATCTCGAGGCGCAATTCTATTCCTATGCAGCAAACGGCACCGGGCTTCCTGCGAACATGCTCGACGGCACCGGCACTCAGGGGGCTGTAGTGCCCGGGCAGAAGGTCGTCTTCACCGATCCGCTGGTCTCGGCTTACGCGCAGGAAATCGCCAAGGACGAGATCGCGCACGTCGCGTTCCTGCGCGCCGCACTCGGCGCCGCCAAGGTGGCCCAGCCGGCAATCGATGTCGGCGGTACCAACCCGAACGGTGCGTTCAGCAAGGCGGCGCAAGCGGCCGGGTTGGTTCCGGCGGGCACGGCGTTCAACCCCTACGCCAGCGACGAAGCCTTCCTGCTCGGCGCGTTCATTTTCGAAGACGTTGGCGTGACCGCGTATAAGGGCGCGTCGCCGCTACTCACCAACAAGACGTTCCTCGAGGCAGCCGCTGGGCTACTCGCAGTGGAGGCCTATCACGCCTCGCTGGTGCGCACGGTGCTCTATGCGAAGGGGATCGCGACACCGTCGCTACGTACTTCGGCTGATGCGATCTCGAACGCCCGCGACAGCCTGGACGGTACGACTGCGGCGCAGGTTCCCGAGGACTCCATCACCGGCAAGTCGGCGAAAGATGATCAAGGCATATCGCCGGTAAATGGCACGTTCGGCCTGCGGTCGAACATCGTGCCGCTGAATTCGAATGGGCTCGCCTACAGTCGGACCACCGGACAGGTGCTGAACATCGTCTATCTGACCAACGCTGCCGTCTCGATGGGTGGGTTCTTCCCGGCTGGTGTCAACGGCACGATCCGCACCAGCGCCGCCAACTGAACCGAGCGAAAGGAGACTAAGCATGATCGACAACGACACCGCGCTCGCCATTCTCGAATCCAGCGAACATCGCCGCACCGAACGCCGACGCTTTCTGACAATGGCGACTGGCGGCGCGGCTGCAGTCGGCGGCCTTGCGATGCTCAGTGCTTGCGACAACAATAGCGCCTATACTGGCCCGACGCCGACGCCGACGCCGACGCCGACCCCGACCCCGACCCCGACTGCGGTGACCGACCCGGACATCCTCAACTTCGCGCTCAACCTCGAATATCTGGAGGCACAATTCTATTCCTTTGCCGTCTCCGGCGCTGGGCTACCCGCCAATTTGCTAACTGGCCAGCAAACCCAGGGCACCGTGACGGGCGGTCGCCAGGTCGCCTTCACTGATCCCGTGGTGCGCGAGTATGCGCGCGAAATCGCTCAGGACGAAGTCGCGCACGTCACGTTCTTGCGCGCCGCGTTGGGATCGGCCGCGGTTGCGATGCCGAGCATCAACATCGACGGGAGCGCGACCGGCGCGTTTACGACGTTGGCGCGTGCCGCCGGCGTGGTCGGCGCTACTGCGACCTTCGACCCTTATGCGTCGGACGAAAACTTTCTGCTCGGCGCCTTCATCTTCGAGGATGTCGGGGTGACCGCATACAAGGGCGCGGCGCCGCTGATCACCAGCAAGGTATATCTCGAGGCGGCGGCGGGCATTCTGGCGGCGGAGGCATATCACGCTGGCTTGGTGCGTACGGTGCTATACCGCAAGGGACTAACGACCCCGGCACTTCAGTTGATCGAAACCACTGTCAAGATCAGCGACTTGCGCGACACGCTCGATGGCGCGCCAGCCGACGACCTAATCCGCGGGATCGGCGCCGATGACGATCAAGGCATCAACAGCCCCGACGCCAATGTCACCTCCAACATCGTACCGACAAACAGCAACAGCTTGGCATATAGTCGCACCACAGGGTCTGTTCTGAACATCGTCTATGGGACCAAAGCCGCCGTGGTCGGAGGGCTATTCTTCCCCAATGGCGTCAACGGCTCTATCCGGATGAGCGCCGCGCAGCCTTAAGCGGATCGTGTCCGCGGGTTGCGCGAGCAACCCGCGGGGCGGCTTTGTCAGACCAACGGGGCAGGTGCTAACGGTGCCGGATGTCGCGCAAATCGAGGGCACTGCCGCCCAGTCCCTTTCGCCGATTCAATTCATCGCCTGAGGTGATCCGCCTCGTCAGCCGTGAAATCTACAAGGAAGGCCGTTCGGCTGCCTGGGCCGAGTGGCAACTGGTCGCGGCTGCCTCAAAGAACGGGCTCCATCGTGCAGAGACGGGTTCGCATTTGACTGACAGCACCTTATCAGATGATGGCGAGGCGATTGACAATCGCCAATCCCGTGAAGCCCAAGCTTCACACCAAATAGCGCCACGGGGCCTACAAGATACATACGTGGGTCGCCGGTTGTGCAGACCGATGAAGGGCAACCTGACGAACGAATGACCGCCTTCAGGATATGTTCGTCCAACTTCGAATGTCCCGAACTGGGCGCGAAGCAGACATGTAACATTTCCTCTCAGACTGTCACACAGCCCATAGTTAATATGGCAAGTCGCGCAAATAGGTTCTGCAGAACGATGCATGGTAGCGGAAAACCTTTGACGCTGCATTGCCGAAGTTCGACCGGTTTATCGCGTTCGCTGCCCTGTCTCTTGTCATGCGCGCGCTTTTTTCATGGTCGTTTCATCGTGGAGGCCGCAGAATACTATCCAATTTGCTTATGCACAATGGTTTGAACGTCGGCCTCAGTTGGGACGATCGTAACGCCGTAATCGGTGCGCACAGGCGGCGGCTCTGGATCATGTCCGGATTGGCGACAGCGTTAGCGGCTTTCCTATGACCGTTCTGGCCGGTTGACCTCACCCATCCTAGGTAGCGCAGTGCCCATCGGAGATCCCCTTCCCACTGATTGTTGAGAATCGCCGTTCTGCGATAACAGCTGTGGTGTCATGGTCATCGCTTCGCCGGATAGCCGATGCGATTCCAGACGATATCCGTTCCTTCGCGACGATCGACAAAACCGGTGACGTGTCCCTTCGCATCGCGTTGAAATATCTTGCGGGTCCTTGGCTGCCCCTTGATGAAAAACACATCCGGCGTTTCAGCCAAAAGTGGAACGCCAGGCTTCCCGTCGCGGGCTCCGAGCAAGGCGCCGTTCTCTAACGTTATATTGTAAATGAGATCAGTGGCCGCCCGATAGCGGCCAACATATTGCGAGAGTTCGCGCGCCGGAAGCGAGACACTAGGTGGATCTTTTGGCGCAGCGAAAATATGGATTAGCACTACACGCCATCCATCTGGCATCAACTTCCACGTTTCGGTGGTGAGGTAGATCGAGTGCAGGATTTGGCCGTGGAAACTTTCACTCTCTGCGTCGGTGTGGATCACCGTCGCCATGTCGCCCCATCGTCGTAGTCGATAGTCTGTCATTTCGGTTTGCACCGATATGCTGGGGGGGCGATCGGCTAGCCCGCTTATCATATCTGCGCGCGTCAGCATTCGGCCGTTCTCATCCAGTGTCATTGCTTCCGGGGCGAGCGTAGCCTCCCACATAGCGCGGTCACGGGGCGCGGTTTGGTCAAGAAGCGCCTGATCTTTTGCCCGTAATTCCCGTTCAAGTGCCGCATCCGGCGCTGATGGGGAGAGCACTGCGTTAGGTCGAACTTGACCACGCGCGCTCCCGACGACTCCGAGAGCAAGAACCAACGCGAGAATTACCCACGAACAGAATAAAGGTCCGCTGGCGAGCGTCAGTGCGGCGCTCCCGCTCGCCTCTTGTTTGGGATTTCCGGAATATGCTTTCCCGCAAGCTGAGTCGGCCAGCATCAGAATTTCGCCATTGATTGTGTTCGGTCGCATGGGTTCCTCATGATGTTCGCACTTGTTATCGTCCTGAACCAGACGCATCGATGTTGATCATCTGGCAACGTCTCAACTTTTGATCAGACAATATCAAGGCTCGACAGAAACATCGCTTTGCCCCGCACTCGACCGTCAGCTTTACGTTAGTCCCCGACCCCTCGTTGCGAAAATCGATCCTACCTAGAGACCGTCTGTGAATTGGTCATTTTGACCCATCGTCTGTCGATCCCGACGTTCCGGCTCGCTCACATGACTGTGCTTCCTTCGTACCCCTGTGAGCGAGGACGATTGCGAGGAACGATGTCGGCTCTGCAGCGCTCGCGTTACGGGAGATTCGGTGCTGCTGACCGGGCTGTTCGACCCAATGCTCGCCCGGTCGGTACGTCCGCACGGGTTCGTTATCGACTTTGCTCTCCACCGCGCCTTTTATGACGTAGGCGATGATGGTGGCGTTGTGACTGTGGGGCGGCGAACCTTGCCCCGGCGCATATGTTATTTCTTCTAGCGACAGGCAAGAATCGGGATCCTTCCCGTCGGTTGCCGCGATGATCCTGTCAACGTGAGCAGCAGCGGTCGAAAGGAAGAGTGTCGGGACTGCGGCCACAACGCAGATAGACCGTTTGATTCTCATTATTCTGCCTTTCAGACGGGCGGATGGTTTGCCAACATCTCCATTTGATGAGGCGTAAGGCGGCCGGCAGAACGTCCGTCGGCGTCGAGCTGGATGACAGTTGGGAAACTGCGGACGTCGAAGCGGCGGAAGAGCTGTCCGTCACCATCGAATACGATCGGCACGTTGAACCCGGTTCGACCGAGATAGCGGCGCACGCCATCCGTATCGGTCGACAGCCCCGACGCGATTCCAATAACCTGCGCCTTCCTCGTGACCGCCAGCCGCGTGAGCGCATCGCGCGTTTGCCGACACGCGTGCGCCATCTGAGGCCGCGAGTCCTTCAGATAGGTTTCGCACCAAGGCGAGAGGAAATAGATCAGCCGCGGCGCACCCTTGTCCGGGCCATCGATCCTGACCGATGTGCCTTGGACGGATCGAAGGTCACCCAAGGAAACAATTGAACCAGAGGTTGCCGACGACGATTTTTGAGATGTTGCGGTTAAAGGGCGATCGGCTATCGCGGCCTGCAGTTCGTGTTGAAGGCGATCATCCTCCAGATAGCCGATATGCGGCCGCACGTGGTTGTAGTCGTCGCGCCAACCGCAACCGAAGCCTCGCCAACAAGGTCGAGCAGACCATCCGTTCCGCCACCGCATTCCCGTACACCGGCTCCGCCATGTTGCTCAGCTGGCGGCTTGATCGTTACGCACGGAATGCGAGACGGCCTCTAGTCGGCTTGGCGCAAGTGATCGATTACCTGACGCAATGCCGTATCCACGCCGTCGGCGTCCTCCGCGAGGAGTAGCGCCTCGGTAATGAGCGAGTCCGCCAGCTCCTTGGTTGCCGACGACGTCTCGTTGAGTTCTTGCATTTCGGTGCGCGTAGCGTCGAGTAGTTCGAGCGCGAGCGCGGTGCCGCGATGGAATTCCGCACTGGTTGCACGATGATCTTGAACGGCTGCATCGACAAGCACAGCATGTCTTTCGATTTGACCAATTGTGTTACCGACTTCACCGATAGTGCTCCGGGTATCGATCGCAATCAGGCGGATCT
>JBDSKT010000330.1:0-17971 GCA_039916765.1 Sphingomonas sp. | reverse complement strand
ATGGAGGCGTGCTGCGGCGCGCACTTCCTGGGCCGGACGCTGGCGCTGCACGGGCATACGATCCGGCTGATGTCGCCGGAGTATGTCCAGCCTTATGTCAAGGCGCAGAAAACCGATGAGGGAGTGTCAGGAATTTCGTGTGTGGTCGGGCGGTTAAACATTACGCCGCCATGGCCTTGATGAAGCGCTCGCCGAAGATGACGGCGAACTGGGCCTTGGCCATGGTCCACTCACGTGGCGGCATTTTCCACTCTTTCTCCGATCGGTTCAAGATCAGATAGAGCAGCTTGGTCGCGGCCTCGTCGCTGGGGAAGTGCCCCCGGGCGCGGACGGCGCGCCTGAGCTTTGAGTTCAGCGCCTCAATGGCATTGGTGGTGTAGACGATCCGGCGCACCTCGTCGGGGAAGGCGAAGAACGGGATGACCTCGGTCCAGGCGCGGCGCCAGCTCTGCCCGATGGCGGGATAGCGGGTGCCCCAAGGTCCGGCCTCGAACGCCGTCAGCGCCTTTTCGGCGGTATCGGCATCAGTGGCCCGGTAGATTTCCTTCAACGCCGTCGCCAGGCCTTTGCGGTCCTTCCAGGAGACAAAGTCCATCGAGTTGCGGAGCAGATGGACGATGCAGGTCTGGACGACCGCATCGGGGAACACGGCGGTGATCGCATCTGGAAAGCCCTTCAGGCCGTCGACGACGGCAAGCAGGATATCCTCGACACCGCGGTTCCTGAGCTCGTTCATCACCCGCAGCCAGAACTTGGCGCCTTCATTCTGCTCGAGCCACAGGCCGAGCACCTCCTTACGGCCATCGGCGCGAACACCCAGCGCGATGTGGATAGCCTTGTTGCGAACCATACCTTCGTCGCGGATCTTGACCCGGATCGCGTCGAAGAAAACCAGCGGGTAAACGGGATCGAGTGGCCGCTGCTGCCAGGTGGCGACCTCATCGAGCACGGCGTCGGTCACCGTGCTGATCAGATCGGGCGAGACGTCGATCCCGTACAGATCGTGCAGGTGCCCGGTGATCTCGCGGGTGCTCATGCCGCGCGCGTACATCGATATGATTTTGTCATCGAAGCCGGGGAAACGGCGCTGATACTTGGCGATCAACTGCGGATCGAAGCTCGCCTGGCGGTCGCGCGGAACGTCGATCGCCATCTTGCCGCTGTCGGTCATCACGGTCTTCCGACCGTAACCGTTGCGCGTGTTGCCGGCGCCGTCATCTCCGGCGAGGTGATGGTCCATCTCCGCGTTCAACGCGCGCTCGGTCAGCGCCTTCTTCAGGGAATCAAGCAAGCCGCCCTGATCAAACGCCGCACTCACGTCGCCGCCCGCCAGCAGTTGATCGAGAAGCGCGTTGGGAATCGTAGGCTCTTTGCGTCGGGACATATGGGATCTCCTGTTTACCCATTATGCCCACCCGCACACGGAAATCCTGACAGTCCCCGCGATCGAGCGCCGCATGCTCGACCGCCTCGCCAACCCGCCCCAATATCAGCTGTTCGATGGATCGATCGTCTTGCGCGAATTGCGCGAGGTCATCAGCGAGCTCGATCGCGTCGGCTCGAGCACCGAGGGCGAGATGGTCCTCTACCCGACCGCCGACGCCCTGCGTAGTGATCTCCCGCAACTGACCTCGGGCACGATCCCGGCGGACGACACCCTTGCGGTGCTTCGTTTCGTCGAGGAGGATTTGCTCAGCTCTGGCGTGCGCGCCGACTTTTCGGATCGCGCGATCGTGCGGGTGGTCACGGATCTGGCGATTTACACCGTCAGGGTTATCGAGGGTCGCTTCGGTATGCTGACCTCAGCTAGTAAGCGTCAGCCCGGCGATCGGGTCTATGATGCGGTCGAACTGAAGCATCGTCTGCATCTGTCGCGCACGCGGCTCAACGCCGAGGAACGGGTCCGCAAGCTCGGCCCCGGCGCGATCGCCTGGACAGATCCAAGCGCCCTGCCGACGGCGCTCGACACAGCGCGCGATTTACCGTCCTGGTATGCGCTGATCGTCCTCGAAGCCTTCACCTGGCTGCGCGATCAATTCCGTTTCTACCCGTTGAGGTCCTTCCGTCCGCCCCGGAGGACGAGCAAAGCCTCGTCTGGGTCGTTCCGCGCAAGGAAAACGACCGGGACGAGCGCCGTGTTCGCATGGGGATGCGGACCGCCGAGGATGCCGTCCGCCGCGATCTGCGCAACGACGATGGCCGCCCGCTGTGGACGCTCACCCTTTCCGACAAGCTTGGTGGCGAACGCCACCGTCCGGCCGAGCTTCGCTATCTCGGCAGCGGCTCCTATCGGGGCCGACAGGCCTTCGCCTTCAGCTCGAGCCAAGCCATTGTGCCCCGGCAGGGCTATTATCTCCGGCCCAAGCGCGAGTCCGGCACGGAGCGCGCCATTCGCCGCCGATTGCAGAACATCATCGCCGCCAGAAGCAATGTCGAGCTGTTGCGGGCGCTCGATGATCCGGCGCAGGTCGCGCTGGACGAGTCGCTTCGGGAAATCGCCGTGCCGGGCGATGCGCCCCCCGATCTCGACGAGACCAAGAAGCGCGCTTGGCAGTCGATCGTGAAAGGCAAGTCGATCAATATCGTCGTCGGCCCGCCGGGCGTTGGCAAGACGTTCCTGATCTCGCAACTGGTGAAGAGCATCCTGTCGATCACCAGCGACGCGCGCGTGCTGATCTCGGCGCAAAACCATGAGACGCTCGTCCAGATGGAAGACGAGCTCAAGAAGACGCTTTCGGCCGGGGCATCGATCGTGGTGCGCGTCGAACGGTCGGGAAAGGAGCAAAAGCCAAGCACATTGCGGGCGGCCTCCACCGCCTTGCTCGGCGCGACCAATGGCATCGAACCGGCGACCTCGGCGTTCCTCACCAGCCAGCACTATCAGATCAAGCAGGCGCTGCAGCCCGTCGACGAGGCGGAGCGGGCGATCGCGGATCGGGTGTTCCGGGATACCAACAATCTGCTGTTGCGCTCGTCCGATGTGACGCTTGCCACCACCTCTTCATATGTCATCGAGGAGATGATCGCGGATGGCGAGCAGTTCGACTGGGTCGTGATCGAAGAGGCGGCGCGCGCGCACGGCGCAGAGCTGATCGGCGCGCTCCTGCTCGGCAACCGCCGGATCATGATTGGCGATCATCGTCAGCTCTCGCCGTTCGATCTGGTCGATCGTCAGAAATTCTACGATATCGCGGTCGCATCCGAACTGCTCGCCGATGCGCGGGCGCAGATCGCGACGATATCCGATCTGCCGCCTGAAGTAGACACCACGCTTGAGCTGATCACATCGGACCAGCAGATGCTTGCGGACGTCCTTGCGATCGCGTCGCGGTTCGAAGAGGCGTTCCGATCCATCGCGGAGCGCGAGGCAGAGCGTGAGAAGCTACTGGGCCGGCCAAGCTCGATCGCCAATATCTTGCTCGAGCAAAGCCGCATGCACCCGGCGATCAACGAGCTGGTCTCCAACACCTTCTATGCCGGGAACCTCATCGCCTCGGACCGCGTGAAGGCGCGACGCGCAACGGTCGCGGCAGACGTTTCGTTTCCAGCAGCGCCCATCGTCCTCGTCAATCTGCCGGCGCTCAGCGTCAGCCGGAAGAAAGCTTTTGAGCGGCAGGTGAAAAAATCCTATCGCAACGACACCGAAACGACAGCACTCCTGGCCGCACTGCGGCAGCTGCATCCGATACACGTGGCCGGCGAGCGCGCACCGACGCTCGTGATCCTGTCGCCCTATGCGGCTCAGGTCGATCATTTCGAGACGTCGCTGAAGCACCAGATCGATGATGACGGTCGGCTGTTCGGCTTCGAGAGCCCGCGGCACGACGGAAAATTCTTCTACACCAGCGACAGTTTTCAGGGCGGCGAAGCCGATGTCGTCGTGGCCAGCCTTGTGCGAAACAACACACTGGTAGGTACGCGCGCACTGGGCTTCATCCGCAATCCCCAGCGTATGAACGTGCTTCTCAGCCGGGCTCGGCAGAAGCTCATTCTCGCCACAAGCCGGCAGTTCGTCGAGGACGCCATCGAGGGCGTCGACCCCGACCATAAGGGCGGCGAACTTGATTTCCTGGGCACCCTGTTCGCTGAGCTCGACCGCTTGGCCCAGACCAAATTCCTCGACGTCGGCTACGGCGCCGCCATCATCGACACCGACGAGCAGGGGAGGCTCTGCTCGTGAAGATCTATCTTCCTGCCTGGCATTACCGTGCCCGCGCCATCGTTCAGCGGACTTGGGGGTGGAGCCCCATTGAAGAAATGGTGCTTCTCACGCTCGATCGCGCGCCGGGTACGATCGCAGAGGTTGCCGGTGCGCTGAAGATCCCGCGTCAGGTCGCAAGCTCCACCGTCGCGCGCTTGATGCAATTCGGTCTGGTCGAGGTGCGCCTGTCGCCGGCGCCGGTTCTGGCCACCAGCAGCGTCGGGCATGACTTCCTCCGATCGGACCGCGCCCTGCCGGAACGGGCGGAAGACCGCGAGGTCCCTGTCAGCATCGTGTTCGAGAAAGTCGGCCAATCGGTTCTGCGCAATCGTGACGTGTATACGGTTCCGCTCACCAGACTTCCCAAGGAAGCACGATCCGTCGGATTTCCGACAAGCGACGTCGCCGAGACCAACGACAGCATGGTTGATCGGGTCAATCGCTTCATGGCCCCTATGCTTCGGGCGGGAGAATGGATGCGCGGGGTGCAGGCGATCAGCTCGGTGATCGAACAGCGATATCTGGTGCTCGATCTTGCCGATATTGAAAACGGCGTCTTGCCGGAAGGTGCCAGCGACCATCTCGTCCAGGCGCTCAAAGAAACCCTTAAAACGGGCATCTTGCCGCAGGTTTCGAACCCGCCCGCAAATGCATCGCCGTCCGCACAGATAGCATTCGATCCCGACCAGCTCGTCGTCGGTGCGGAGCAGCATCTCGAACGCTTCGAGCGTCTGGTGGCCAATGCGCGGTCCGATGTCTTCGTCCTCTCGACCTTCGTCGCCGAACAATCGGACGAGCAGGGTAAGCCGCAGCGCGAGCGGATCTGGCGCGCGCTTGAGGATGCCGTCGGCCGCGGCGTTCGCTGCCATCTGTTCTACGGATCGGCGCTCGATGGCCAAGCCAAGCATGCGATCGCGATGCAGGAACTTGGCAAGCGGCTTTCGGCAGTCCGCGCGGCCGCGGGCTTTGTACTGGTGCAGCGGGATTCAGTGGGAAGTCATGTCAAGATTGCCGCGGCCGATGACGGGCGCGGCGGAGCAAGCGTCATCCTTGGATCCTGCAACTGGCTGCAATCCCCCTTTTCGTCAGTGGAAATGTCGGTCGAGCTCAACGATTCGGTCGGCGCCGCGATGGGGCTGGACGTGCTGCGTACGATAGTGTCGAGCCTGTCGAGTGCGACACGCGCGGTCGAGACGTTAAATTTCATGGCGTCCGATCTGCGCCGGAGCCGGTCGTTCGTCGTACCCGCCTTGCAGACCGGCGACGTCTCCCGGGCCGCGTTGACGCTGGTTTATGCGCATGAACATGAGCAGCTGCTCCGGACTGCGGCGCATGACGCGACGCACCGCTTCGTCTGTTGCACGAACAAGCTCGGCGCCCCGATGGTACCCGCCCTGTTCAATCCAGCAGAGGTGGCCGGCCGCCGCATCGCCGACGCTCGGGTCTACTTTTCCCGTTACACCGGGCCGACGAAGCGGCGTCATGTCGTCGCACACCGTGAGCGATTGAACGACATCGTCGAGCTTTTGCCCGTGCGCGTGCCGCAGCTCCATGCCAAATTCCTTGCTTGGGACGATGACGATATCGTCGTCAGCAGCATGAACTGGGGCTCGCAGTCTGGTCTTTCCAGCAACCGACTTGACGAGATCGGTCTTCACCTTCGGGGTCCCGGGCTCGCGGCCGCGCTGATCGCAAAATTTGAAGCCATCCTGATCGAGTAGCGAGTGGATTGATGCCGGCGGATTCCATCTCAATGAGCCGGATACGCTGGATCGTAAGCAAAGGGGTTTTCCCCGACACCTGGCTCGGGCGCGTGATGGGGGAGCGCCTCGGATGGTTGCGGCAGTCGCGCTGGCGAACAAGATAGCCCGGATCATCTTGGCTATGATGACGAAGGAACAGAATAACAGGATGGCGTGATCTGCGGCGCGCTTTGGCGAGCAACTGGAAGCGACCAATTTACGCCGTTCAGCGGGAGGAGCGCGAACGTCGGCTTGTTCCAGGACCCACCGATACTCTTGGCGTCATACCGCACTCCAGAAGCCGCTTTTGCGTCCGTGACGCAGCTTGAGCTGTTCCACATAGGCGTCGTGGGCAAGGTGCTCGCCGAAGGTCTCAATGCGTTTGGCGAGATACTCACACGTCTGCAAATGCCGTGCTGCGTGGCCATAGCGCGAGGACCGCGCCCGATCGAGCGAGAAGTCGATCATCGCGCGTAACATCAGCGTGGCGGAAAGCGGATGGCCCTGCTCCAACGCATCGGCTGCAGGCGTCAATAAGCCGTAGTGATTACCGTCAATTTCTTCATGACGCGCCTGCACCAGTGCGGACGCCCGATCATGGGCCGGCCAATCGATCAAAAATGCGAGCGCCTGATGAAAGTCAGGATAACGGCAGACATAGGCCAGTGCGCGGTGTTTCGCTTCTTCATCGTCAAAGTCAGGCAGGCGCTTCAGAAACGCCCTCAGATATTCCGCATCCAGGCTTTGCTCGAAAATGTCCCAGCGCTCGTGCTGTGCGTCATCCGAACGTCCCTGTGCATCAAGGACATCGATACGAACCCTTCGCCAATCGGGCCAGTGACCGCCTTGACGGGAAGCCGTCTCGGCAAGGGTCAGCACCGCCATTGCCTCATCGACGCGACAAGCAGTGAGGAGCCGTTCCGCAATACGAGCGGCGATCGCCGGATTTGTCCGTTCTTGGGCCGAGTAGCGGCCGGCATAGCCGTCCACATCGCCCAGTGCGTCAGCAATGTCCGTCAATGCGGACTGGACAAGACGAGCATGGCGACGCGCATCATAATCGTCCTGAAAGATCGGGCCGCGCGTGCTGATACCGATCACCTTGCGGTCATCCGGCTTGGGTGCCGCGGGCGGCCTGGCGGCCAGATCCTCGAACCGGGCCTTGAGGAGGCAGAGCCCCTCCCGACCCAAAGGCTCGGCCATTATGTCGATCAGTCCGTCAAACTGTGCATAATCATTGGCGCAAACCGCGTCGAACACCCGGTCCGCCAGTTTGCTCGTCTCCAGCTTCGCCTGCGCAGCCACCGTGCCGAGATCGTCCCGCGCCATGGCCATGACGTTTCCGACCGTGCCATTGCTGTCGTCGCACCGCTCGTAAATCGAGGGCGCCATCTCCAGCAGGCGCCAGAGCAGGTCAAAGGCATCGGTGGGCCTGGTCGGTGCGATGTGCGCCATGATCGCGGTCCGCTGCATGTCGAGATCCTGCACGAGCGCTTTGATCTTGTGCCAATCGACAAAGGATTTTGACCTGGCGATCGTGGCAAGCCGCTTGCGGATTTCTGCGGCGACATCGCCACCGCCGCTGCGACTTGCCAGTTCCAGCCTCAGACGGCGTTTGGCGGCGGCGTCCCCCGTCGCCATTTCCATCAGTAATTCCGCAAGCCGCTCGGGCCCCAGTGCAGCGAGATTCTTGACGTTCAGAGTAGTATCGGAAGCCATCGCCCATTTTCCCAATTGCGGCACAACGGGCAAGCTCGCGCTGAACGAGCGGGTTCGAAGCCAACTATCGACCAGACCTTGCCGATCCGATGCAGTCCCGGAAACATCGGCTTGCGCCAATATCGGCCATTTCGCGCGTTTCGCGCCGTCGATCGCTTCCGCCTTAGGGAATAGCGCGCGGCTAGGAAAGGGCGTGCCTCCTCGTCCGGATCGGCTTGGCTTGCTCGGGACCGTGCATTTCGAAGAGCTCGACATCGGGTCCGGTTCCGACCTTAGAGCCTGATTCGAAAGTTTCTCAAGCCAAGCAATATCTTGCGGTTCGGCGGGTGAGCATGCAGATGGATGCGACGAGCGCCCAAGCGGTTGAGGAAGCGATGGAGGTTTCCCAATCCTTGGCGAGGCGGCGGCATCGTCCGAGCCAGGCGAAGGTTCGTTCCACGACCCATCGGCGGGGCAGGACGTGGAAGCCTTTGGCGGTGTCGCAGCGCTTGATGATCTCGACGGTCCACTGGCCCCTGCCGGCGAGCGCGTCGCGGAGCTTGTCGCCGGCATACCAGACCATGCCATGCTTCACTCCATCTCGTCGCAAGGACGGCGTGAATCACAACATACTGGTATCGCTCAACAACTTTCGGATCGGGCTCTTAAAGGCGACAACGAAAGCGGTTGCCAGGCGCGTCCGAAGCACGCATTTCTGCAATATACCGCCAAGGTGTCCCATGTCCGGCAAGAACCAGCATTACATCCCGCAGTCCTTGTTGCGCGCCTTCCGGATCGGTCCTGGAAAAATTGCTCGCGTCTTCAAGTTTCAGGCGGAAGGAATCTTCCCGCTTCCCACCAAGCAGGTAGCCGCTGAAGACTGGTACTATTCGCATCTATCCACAGACGGTAGCAAAACGCTCGACGACCTGATCACCGACCATGAGGGCGGGCAACTCACGGCAGATTTCGAAGCCCTGTACGCAGCACCTGCGGGTTCTATCGAGGCAGCGCTTGCTGCGCGGACGATCGGTCATCTGTATGGCCGGGTTGATCATGTCCGCGGTGTAGTGCGCACGGGCGCAGCGCTCCTTGCCGACATGATCGAGCAGTTGTTCGGCGGCGAAGATGAGCTTCGATATATGCTCGGCACCGACGGTCCGCTGCCGGGCAGGCAATGCGGTTCAGCCGAAGTGTCGGCAATCCATATACACCCGAACAGCGCGGTGAACTCAGCCAGAGTCGCGCTGCGCTCGACGCGATCGGGCCACATGCGTCGCGCGACCTTGAAACTGCGATGGCGGTCGATACCAGGCTGATCGGCGAAATTGCCAACGGACGTACCGCGACCGCTGTCCGCGCGATGCAGCTCGAAGCCGATATGCGCGAGAACCCGGTCTTACGCGCCGATGTGTTCGTGCAGCGCTGGCAGGGGCTCGAACGCCAGCGCCGCCTGCTCATGCGTGACCGTGAAGACACGCGCGCCGGTCGAGTTGCCGACACCATGGTCGGCATGGCCAAGGGTCTCGAACGCGATCCGCAGGTCGAATCGATTCTGCGCAGTCGCAAGGTGCAGCTCGGGTTAGGCGATGTTGCCGTCCCCAGCGTCGCCCGGGCGCTGGCAGATATGATCGGGCGCGGCAGAAGCCGCGGGATTGACATCGGAATGTGATCGATCTGACATCGAGCAGGAGTGGCCAGACGTGATGGTTTACCGCCAAACCGATTTCGTCGGTGCGCCGCGATAGCTGCCATCCTGTGCTTGCGCATGATCGCCCCAGTGGTCGCAGACGATCCTGCCATCGCCTTTGTCGTGCTGCCGGTAGCGCCTAGCGAAAACGGAACGAAAATCCTGCTGACCAGGGAACCCTAATCCTGAAAGCGGTGGCATGACCACGCCCTCGATTAACGTGATCTTGCCCCGCTCTTACCTTTCGCGACTTCCCTTTGAGCCAGCCCGGCACCGTTCAGAGAACGTTTCTCGTAGGGATCGAATAGAAAAAGTGTAAATCGAGACCGCTTACAGCGAAAGCTGGCATCGGAATCAGGATCGCTCGAAAGAAATAGGGATAGCGATGGAAAATGGATCCGGCCCGTTCGATTCCGAGCAGCCCAGCGACATTGTGGGAAGCTCAAAACCACGATTGTTCGGCTTACTTGGTCCCGGCCTCATTACCGGAGCATCCGACGACGATCCTTCGGGGATTGCGACGTACAGCCAAGCCGGCGCGATGTACGGAACCGGCCTCGGCTGGGCCATGGTTCTCACTTATCCCCTTATGTCAGCGATCCAGGAGATCAGCGCTCGTATCGGACGCACGACGGGACATGGGATTGCTGGAAACCTTCGCCGCCATCAATCGCCATGGGTGCTCAACGCAATCGTCATTCTGCTGCTGGTCGCGAACGTCATCAATATCGGGGCCGACCTCGGAGCTATGGCCGATGCAACCACATTAATCGCTGCCGGACCCGCGTATTTGTACGCCCTCGGGTTTGGCGTTTTGTGCATCGTTCTCCAGATTTGGGTTCAATATGCCAGCTACGTCAAAATTCTTAAATGGCTGACGCTGGTACTGTTCGCCTATCCGGCAACGCTCTTGCTCGTTCATGTCCCCTGGAGCCAAGTCGCGCATGATATCATCATACCCAAAATCGTCTGGAATAAGGACTATATTGCGCTCGTCGTGGCCGTGTTTGGAACGACGATAAGCCCCTATCTTTTCTTCTGGCAGGCCAGCGAAGAGGCTGAAGACATTCGCGAACTGCCCAAGCGTCATGCTTTGAAGAATGCTGTCGGGGAAGGTCCTGCAGCTCTTCACAGAATTCGATTCGATACGTTTATTGGAATGGCATTTTCCAACCTTGTAGCCCTTGCGATCATTCTCACGACCGCTGTCACGCTGCACGCTCACGGCGTCGGCAATATTGCAACCTCCGCTCAGGCTGCGAGTGCTCTAAAACCGATCGCTGGAAACTTCGCTTTCATGCTGTTCACAATCGGCATCGTCGGGACCGGTGTCCTCGCAGTACCGGTGTTGGCTGGGTCGGCAGCGTACGCGATTGGAGAGGCACGCGATTGGCCGACCGGCCTTGCTCGCAAGCCAAGGGAGGCCAAAGCTTTTTATGCAACGCTTGCAGCCGCGACTGCAATTGGGATCGTGATTGACCTGACCCCGATCAATCCAATCAAAGCGTTGATCTGGAGCGCAATCATTAATGGAGTTGTGGCCGTGCCAGTAATGGCGATCATGATGGTTATGGCGCGTCGTTCGCGTATCATGGGGGTCTTCACCATCGGCCCCGTTCTCACCGTACTCGGTTGGGCGGCGACGGCAATCATGGCGATTGCTGCGGTCGCTATGGTTGTCACATCGTTCTGAGCGGGCGGCTTGCTGCCTCCCGAAATATTGGTTTCCCCGAACATCACACCGCGCAAGGGTTTTTTGTGTCAAAATTTTTGGGGTCAGGCCGTAACAAACAGGTTTTGAAACGGTTCGGTCTGAAGACCTTAATCCTTACCGCGTTTGGGTTGGCGCAATGGCGTTTAGGATTTCCACATGCTTTAGCCGCTCTGTTCGCGTGCTCCGGCATCCTCAGTATGGGAATGGCACGTTACGTTAGAGAGAGCGTTTTACAGGGAACGCTAACATACTGGGACGAAGCTGTCGCATTCGTCGCATTAGCCGCCTTGGCCGCACAAATTCCGGTTACCCAATAGCGAAAAACTATCTGTGGTCACAAAGCCAAATATGACGCGCTATCGCTATACCACCCAGTCGCAGAGCAGGGTCTTTGCGCTTGGCACAGCGTCGATCATCAGCGCTGCACCCCAGTAGTCGCTCATCTGGCCCTCAGCAAGCATGACCCGCGGTCTCCCGTTGCCATCGCACACCGCGTTGAACTTCGAGTTCAGGCCACCTTTGGTGCGACCGATATGTCGGGGAACAGCCCCTTTTTTAAGAGGCTCGCCGCTGTCCGGTGCGCTTTCAGATGCGTCGCATCGACCTGAGCTGCTGCCGGTCCCATGGACACCAAGTTAGGCTACATGAGCCTGCCGCTCGAAGTCCATGGGGCTGAGATAGCCCAGGGTCGAGTGCCTGCGTGTGGGATTGTAGAAGCGCTCGATGTAATCGAACACGTCTGCCTTGGCGTGATTGCGCGTGCGATATGTCTTCCGGCCGATCCGTTCGGTCTTCATCGACGAGAAGAAGCTCTCCATCGCCGCGTTGTCCCAGACGTTACCCGATCGGCTCATCGAGCACGTGACGCCGTTGTCGACCATCAACCGCTGGAACTGCTCGCTCGTATATTGGCTGCCCTGGTCCGAGTGGTGCAGCAAGGCGTGGGGCTTTACGCTCCAGCGTTCGAAGCGCATCAACTGCAGTACGGGTTAGACTAGGTTTTCGAGTCGAAAATCTGGAATGACGGATGTTCGTATCGCAAGTGCAACTTACGATCAGCTAAGGGGATTATCGATGAAAAAGCTGCTTTTTCTCGCAGGTATGGCTCTTGGAATGGGGACGCTCGCCAGCCCCGCCAGTGCGCGCAACTATGACTGCACAAAGGCTGGAAACGCTAACAAGGCGGCATGCAAGTCACCTGGCGCGACGCCCGTTGCCGCATCGAAGACAAACAAGACGGTCGCAACGACCAAGACCACGGCGAGCACGACATCGAATGCGCGTAACTACGACTGCTCGAAAGCCGGGAATAAGAACAAGGTTGCGTGCCGGACGGCCGCTGCTCCCGCACCTGCAACGGTCACCAGGACGACCACCACCGCCCGCAACTACGATTGCTCGAAAGCAGGAAATGCGAACAAGGCAGCGTGCAAGAACGCTTCCGGACGGTCGGTTCCGACAGCGGCAAAGGTTCAAACCACTACGACAACGGCCGGTTACGATTGCACAAAGTTTTACAATCGCCTGCGTGCAGCTTGTCGCACTCAGGGCGCGCCCGCCACGACCAGCACGTCAACTGTTGCACCCGCGTCAGCGCGCACAACTGCGCCAACGGTGACGCGCACAACGGCGACGACGTCCCTGTCAGTCAGCACAGATGCGACCGGTGCCACGGCCCAATGTAAAGATGGTAGCTACAGTCACGCGCAACATCGCACCGGCTCCTGCTCGCGCCACGGCGGCGTCGCAAAGTGGCTCTAGCAAGACGCTCTGGGCGCGGCAGCGCAAAGCCGCGCCCTGCTTCGCTACAACGCAAGCGTTCATCTGCAACTACGCCGTAGATTTCAAAAAAAGTGCGGCGGCCGCATTCACGATTGCAGGCGGGCGGCGGGCGGCTACCGCACGGACACTTAAGCTAGTCTAGATCCAGCCTCGCCACTTGAACCATAACAGCGGCAGGATGATCGACGCGAGACATAGTGCAAGAGCGTAAGGATAACCCCAGAGCCAGGCCAGCTCAGGCATGTGCTTAAAATTCATGCCATAGATGCCAACCACCAGGACGGGCGGCACCCCGACCACCGACACCACGGTCAGCACCTTCACCACGTCGTTCTGCTCGATGCTGATGAACCCCGCCGCTGCGTCCTGCAGCATCTGAATCCGCGCCGAAAGGCTCGCCTCGAACTCGTCGAGCGACGCGATGTCGTGCTTCACCGCCTCCAGCCGCTCGCGGATCGGCGGCTCAATTTTTGGCGTGCAGCGGTCAATCACGAAGGTCGCCATACGCCCGATGCTGAGGAAGGTGTAGCGCACGCGTGACGTGCGGTCACTGACCCGGCCGATACTACGCATTGCTTGGTGCAGCAGCGTGGTGTTCTTGCTCAGTTGCCGTTGCTTGGGCTGGTCGAAGAAGATTGCCTGGGAGGTGTCGTTGATGACCGCAGATCCGCGTTCGAGATGATCGGCGGCGCGATCGACGATCTCCTCGAGGAGCCGCGTGAGGATTTCCGCCGGTGCAATGTCCGCACGGCTGGCGATGTCCTTTGCCACGGCGTCGAATGCGGCGAGCGCTACGAACCGCACGGTGATGCACACTGTCGCTGTGAGGATGAAGCCCACGGGCGCCACGACCCAAAGGTCGGTGTCGGTCCCCGAGAGCAACGGGGCGCTCATATACAGCGTCTTGCCCACCATCCGAAGCCGGCTGGTCGCTTCGATCTTTTCAAGGTCTGCGAGCGTCGGCACGTCGATCCCGAACGCGCTGGCAACTGTCTTCACCTCCTCGTCGGTCGGATCGACCAAGTCGATCCAGCGGCAACCTTTTAGTTCGGCGCCGCCGGGATTTTGCTGGGGATATGAATGAAGCATCTGGCGGGACTTTCGGTGTTCGCGCTATAACGCTTATGGCTGGAACTGGGCCGATTGAAGACGGTCAGCTTTTTGCGGCCGTTCCGCGAAAGCGGACGCACAAGTTTCGGCGTCAGATCAGCGCAAGGTCGGTAGGATGCGCATCGGGAAATACATTGGAGAGATTGTCACCGCGTAATCCGAACTGTCGCGCCACCAACCCCCCGATCATCGACCGGTAATCAGTAAGGACGGGAAGATCCCGACCCTGATTGAGCGTGGCTTGCGACAGCGGGGTCTGCGGACCCGCTATACGGCCGCCATTCACGCCGCCGCCCAGCGCCCAATAGATGCTGCCGTGACCGTGGTCGGTGCCCTTGTCGCCGTTTTCGTGGAACGTTCGACCGAACTCGGAGACGACGACGACGGTCGTGTTGCGCCACGCATCCGGTCCGATCTCATCCGCGAAGCCGGCCAAGCCGCGTCCCAATTCCCCGATATGCGTTGCCAGATAGCCTTGAGCGCCGCCCTGATTGACATGCGTGTCCCATCCACCGACGTCGACAAACGCGAGATTGAATTGGTCACGCATTAGGCGTCCGATACGACGCGCCGAAAGCTCAAACCCCTTTGGGCTAACCGCGCCGCGGCTCGCTTCCTTCATCTCCTCGTCAACCGTGCGGAAGACCGTGTCGCGGACCTGGAAACCCTGAGCGACAGCATTGCCCAGGTCACTCGCCCCGCTGCGTTGTCCCTTGTACATTCCGGCAATCAACGCGGCGTCACGCGGCGGTACCGCCGGCTTTGATCCCACCGCACTCAATGCGACATTGGGGATCATCGGGCCGCCGCGAAAACACAGCGGCAACTGGTCGGTGAACGAAATCGGCTTGTCCTGACCCAGCGTCGATGCCAGCCGCGCCATGAAACCGGAATTGTAATCGCGGTGTCCGCCGATCGGCTGGCCCAGTTCTATCGTGTCCTGGGTTTCGAAATGGCTACGGCTCATGTCGTCCGTGCCGACGAAGGGCACGAACGCGATCTGTTTCTTCTGCCACAGCGGCATGACCGAGTCTCTCAGCGCCGGATGTAGGCTCCAGTCAGCATCGAGCGCGATCGCAGCATCAGGATCGGTGGTATCGGGCTTCTTCAGGCCGATGGTTGGGCGCGAGGCGTGATAGAAGTCGCTGCCTGTTGGCGCGATGATATTTGCTGCGTCATAGGCTCCGCGCAGGAATATGACGAGCAGGCGGCTGCCCGCCTGCGGCGCCGCGAAGGCGCGACCGGCGATAACCAGCGGCGCAAAGGCGGCCGCTCCGACCAGTAACTCTCGACGATTGGGGATCATGATCGTTCTCCCTTCTTGCATCAGCGACGCATGAACTCAGGCGATGAGAGAAACAGGGCGTTCCACTCTTGCGGCGACGTTGCCTGGCTCAGCGCGGATTGGGTCTGTTGGTTGAGCATGGGCGCAACCGCGACATAGTAAGCGGCCTTCTGCAATTGCGGCAGCGGCGGTGCGGGTAGCGCAGCTGCCGCGGGAACCGTAGGTGTTGCATCGCTTATGCTGGCGATCGGCTGCCCGGTCATCATATTGACCCCGGCGGGAGGTGGCGCCGATCGGAACAAGGCTGCTGCGCCGCCCCCGATCTGCCTAGCAATCTCGAAGCGAACCGACATCTGCCCGGGTCCGGTCCAAGCGGCAGAGTTCATCTGGTAGCCGTCTGGGGTCTCGTGCGCATAGAGGCCTTCGCCCATCCGGTTGAGCCATCCGAGCACCGGCTGCACATTCTTAATGTCCTGGTCGCCGTATGTCACGCGTACGGCGGAAATCACGTAATGGACCGGATCCTTGAAGGCGTTGCCCAAAGACTGCCGAAATTCGGGGGCGCGTATCATGGTGCGCAGCACCGCGGAAATGTCACCATCGGTGCGTTGCCAAGTCGACGTCATGCGCTCGATGAGCGCGGTCGGCGGGTTGTCATCCATGAAATAGGTCGCGATCTGGCTCGAGACGTGATGCGCGGTTGCGGGCGATCGCGCGATTAGGTCTAGCGCTTCTTCGACCTCGCCAAAACCGCTGCCTTTGATCGTATGACCCAGAAAGCGTTTGTCGCCGAAATCGTGTCGGTTCGGATTGAACTCGAACAGGCCGGCCCTGAGGTAAAGTGGCTGACGCTGCGGATTGAGCTTGGGCGCATCATGACTGAGGTTGACCCCAACACCGGTCAGAATTCGCGCGAGCTGCTGCACGTCCTGCTGGGTGTAGCCCGATCCCACGCCCATCGAATGCAGCTCCATGATCTCGCGGGCGTAATTCTCGTTGATATGGTTGGCCGCGTTCTGATCGTTGTCGAGATAGCGAAGCATTGCCGGGTGCTTGAGCGTCGCTTCGAGCAGGTCGCGGAAGCGGCCTAGCGAATGATCGCGAAGCCTGTCCTCATAATCGCCGACCATGGCGCGGATGTCGCGCTTCTGGGCTTGCACGTTGAAATGGTTGAACCAGAACCACGTCATCTGCTCGCGCAGTTGGTCGGGTGCGTAAATGTCGCGAAGCACGGAACGCGTTGCCGCCTCATTAGCGAGCGCGTTCATATATTGCTGATAGGCCTTGCGCGCGGCATCTCGCTGCGTGGTGTCCGGCAATTTGTTGGCGTACCGGATCGCCGCATCGCCATCGACAACCAGCTCGGCCATCGGTCGCTGACTGATCTGCATTGTCGAAATCAAGGTTGCCGGTCCTGACGGCAGTACATCTTGTGGGTGCGTGAGTTGCTGATCGAGCCACTGGTCGCTGCTGGGTGACGGACCTTGGTCCGGCGCTGCGGACGTGCCCCAGGTCAGGCGGTTAGCCCACGCCGCGCTGTTCGGCGTCGCGGGGCTTGCCGCCACAGGTGATGCAGACAGCACGATCGTCATGCCTAGGATTGGATAGACGCGCATCGGGTATCGACCTCCTGGTTCTCAACAATACCCCGCTTGCTTAACTTGCGCTGTCATCCGGCGAAGATGACGCAAATTTTAGTCAGCCTTCATCCGCCGACCGAAGGTGTCATCGCGTGCCTGCGTGGTTGATCATGAAGGCGAAGCTGACGCATCGCCACGAACCCGTGTCATGGACGTGCGTTAGTCGCGCGGTCATCGCGCATTCAGTCGCGATCTGACCATTTGTGCCAAGACATCACCTTCTTCGGAGAATTAGGATGCCCGTTGTCAGTTACCGGTCCTACGGCGACTGCGCCGACCCTCAGCAGATCAGGATCACGGTGCCAGGTTGGGCAGGCGCCTCGGATCAGCGCATCGACGGCAGTCACGAACAGCCATGGCACTGCATCCCGTTTTCGGAAAGCGCCAGATACGGCGTGGAACTTAACTATCCGTTCGAGCAGGAACTTCGCGTTCGCTCGGTTGACGGCAAGGTCGTGCTGGAAGCGGCTTGGGGACCGCCACCGCAAGAGGACGCGATGTGGCCCCCATTCCGAGCATTCGGCGGCGACTATTATTCCTATCAACTGTCGCTCGATCTCGCAGCGCCGCCCGGTTGGGCGATCAGAAGCGAACCGCACCCGCGATATTTTACCGACGCGACCAACACGACGCCGTTGGCCGTTCCCGCGCTGATCCGCAGCGAATGGTGGCCAATGATCAACTTCTGCATTTTTAAGGCGCCACCGCCGGGAACTACCCACATCTTTCGAAAGGGGGAGGCGTTCATCAGCTTCATCTGTATTCCTGCCGACCCTGATCTGCACTTGGAGGCAATGCCGCGTGACGAAGCCGCGCAACGCGAGATGCGGTCGCGTCGGCTGTCGGCAAGCCGCGACGCCTTAGCGGAAGGCACCCGCTGGCTGTCGTCCACAAATACCGTGTTCGACGGCACCTATCGGAACATGGCGCGGGCCGCCCGCGCGCACGGCAAGCAAAAAGTCGGTGAATGACTGCTCACGTACGATCGGCCGCGCTCGCTGAACGGCAGCTTTCTTTCGGGTTCAGCGGGCGGTCAAAACGGCGGTCCTAGCCTTTCATCGTCGCAGGTGAAGCGGAAGCGCTCTCGACGCTCCGCATCGCGACGGAGA
>JBDSKT010000329.1:0-9635 GCA_039916765.1 Sphingomonas sp. | reverse complement strand
GGGCGCGGCGCCGGGCTGGCGGTGGCGGCGTTCGCCGCGATCGCCACGATCGGTTGCCTCAACGGCTGGGTGCTGGTGCAGGGCGAGGTGCCGCTGGGCATGGCGCGCGCCGGGCTGCTGCCGCGCTGGTTCGCGCGAACATCGCGGCGCGACGTGCCCATCGGCGGGCTGATCATGGCGAGTCTGCTGGCCAGCGCGCTGGTGCTGAGCAACGCCACGCGGTCGGCGAGCGGCTTGCTCGATTTCATGCTGCGGCTGACCGCCGCCTCGACATTGTGGCTCTATGTCGGCTCGTGTGTCGCGGCGCTGAAGCTCGGTATCGCGCGAGTGGCGGCCGGCATCGGCCTGGCTTTCGCGGCGTGGGCGCTGTGGGGCGCGGGCATCGAGGCGGCAAGCTGGAGCCTGGCGCTGATGCTGACCGCGCTACCATTCTACTGGCTGCGCGGGCGCGATGCGGCGCGGGAGCCGGTGCCCGTCTAGCACCCGGCTCCCGCCGACCTCACCAGATATGGACGCGCTTTTCGGGCGGCAGATACATCGCGTCGCCCGGCTGGATATTGAAGGCCTTGTACCAGGCATCGACGTTGCGAACGACGCCGTTCACCCGGAACATCGCGGGCGAATGCGGATCGGTGAGGAGCGCGGCGCGCTGCGCGCCTTCGCGCGTTTTGGACTGCCACGCCTGGGCATAAGCGAGGAAGAATCGCTGGTCGCCGGTCAGCCCGCCGATCACCGGGGCCTTGCCGTGTTTCGCCTGGTAGCGCTGAAACGCGCCGTACGCCGCCTCGATGCCGCCGAGATCGCCGATATTCTCGCCGAGAGTCAGCGCCCCCTTGATATGCGTGCCCCGGATCGGCTCATAGGCGTCATACTGCGCCGACAGGGCCGAGGTGCGGGTCTTGAAGGCGGCCTTGGCGCTGTCCGTCCACCAATTCTCGAATTTGCCGGTCGGGCCGAACTGGCTGCCCTGATCGTCGAAGCCATGGCCCATTTCGTGGCCGATGATCGCGCCGATCGCGCCGTAATTGACCGCCGCGTCGGCATTGGGATCAAAATAGGGCGGCTGCAGGATCGCGGCGGGGAAGGTGATCTGGTTGGCGAGCGGATTGTAATACGCGTTCACCGTCTGCGGCGTCATTCCCCACAAGGTGCGATCGACCGGCTTAGGAAAGCGCTGCAATTCGAGCTGATGCTCGAATTCGTCCGATGCGAGGGCATTGTCGAACAGATCGCCACGTGCGACCGGCAGCGACGAATAATCGATATATTTGTCGGGATGGCCGATGCGCGGCTCGAACGCGGCGAGCTTGACCAGCGCCGCCTTCTTGGTCGCGTCATCCATCCAGCTGCTCGCCGAGATGCGCTGCTGATACGACGCCTGAAGATCGGCGATCAGCTCGGCCATTTTCGCTTGGCTGGACGCCGGGAAATACTGATCGACATAGAGCTTGCCCACTGCCTCGCCGAGCGACCCGTTGGTCAGCTGGACGCCGCGCTTCCAACGGTCTCGCTGCTGCTGCACGCCGGCGATCGTGCGCGAATAGAAATCGAAATTCGCGTCGTCGAACGTTTTGGGCAGGTAGGGCGCGTGGTCGCTGACGAAGTGGAAGGCGAGATAGTCCTTCCAGGTCTGCAGCGGCGTCGCGACGAGGATCTTGCCTGTGGCGGTGATCGCTGTGTTGTTCGCCATCAATACCTTGGGCGACGCCTCGAGACCCGCGGTCCTGAGCATCAGTGGCCAGTCGAACTCGGGTGCCTTGGCCTTGAGACCGGCAACGTCCTCGGGGTCGTTCAGCCGGGCGATGTCGCGGCTTTCGACCGGCGACCAATGCACCTTGGCGATCGCCGTTTCGAGCGCGAAGATCGCGTCGGCCTTGGCGGCGGCATCCGGGATGCCCGCCAGTTCCTGGATATGCTGGATATACGCGCGGTAAGCCTTGCGGAAACCGTCATACTTCTCGCCCTCGAGCAGGTAATAATCGCGCGGCATGCCAAGCCCGCCCTGTCCGGCCACGGCGGTGTAATGCGTCGGATCGGTCAGCCCCGGGCTCACGCCGAGTTCGACCGGCGATGCGTAGCCGGTGGTCGCGAACAGCGTCTGCAGCCCGGTCAGATCCTTCACTGCGGCGATCCGCGCCAGATACGGCTTGAGCGGCGCGGTGCCCTTCGCCTCGATCGTCGCGGTGTCCATCCAGCTGGCGTAGAAATCGCCGACCTGTTTGCCGGTCGGGCCGTATTTGGAGGGGTTGGCGGCCATGTCGTCGAGAATCTTGCGAACATTCGCTTCGGCCTCGTCGTTCAGGATGTTGCCGTAGCCGACCGATCGTTTATCCGCCGGAATATCGGTCTTCGCCGCCCAGCCGCCATTGGCGAAGGTCCAGAAGTCGTCACCGGGCTTCACACCAGCCTTCTGCGCGGTGAGGTCGATGCCAAAAGCGCCATACCGCGCCTTCTGCGCCGGCACCGCGGCGGGGTGCGAAAGCGCGGCGCCGGCGAGCGCGACCGCGGCGACGCCGAGACTAAGACGAACGAACGAAGCGATGCGCATGACCGATACCCCTGCCCAAAAACTGTATTGCCGATCTATACCGGTGCGGCGCAGCGGGTGCAATCCACCGATATCAACTACTTGGCGCTATTTCACACGGTTCGCCACCAAATCGTCGACGACGGCCGGATCGGCGAGCGTGCTCGTATCCCCGAGCGACGAGACATCACCCTCCGCGATCTTGCGCAGGATACGGCGCATGATCTTGCCCGAACGGGTTTTCGGCAGGCCGGGCGCGAACTGGATCGCATCGGGCGTGGCGATCGGCCCGATTTCGGTACGGACCCAGTGCTTCAGGTCGGCATGAAGTTCTTCCGACGACTGTTCGCCCGCGTTCAGCGTGACGTAGGCGTAGATGCCCTGGCCCTTCACGTCGTGCGGCATGCCGACCACCGCCGCCTCCGCCACTTTGGGATGGAGGACGAGCGCCGATTCCACTTCCGCGGTGCCCATGCGGTGACCGCTGACGTTGATGACGTCGTCCACACGGCCGGTGATCCAGTAATAGCCGTCGTCGTCGCGCCGGCAGCCGTCGCCGGTGAAATACTTGCTCTTATAAGTGGTGAAATAGGTCTGGAAGAAGCGGTCGGGGTCGCCCCACACGCCGCGCATCTGCCCCGGCCAGCTGCGCGCGATGACGAGGTTGCCCTCGGCCGCGCCGCTCAGCACCTGCCCATCGGCATCGACGATCTGCGGATCGACCCCCGGCATCGGCTTGGTTGCGCTGCCCGGCTTGAGCGCGGTCGCGCCCGGCATCGGGGCGATCATCGCGCCGCCGGTCTCGGTCTGCCACCAGGTATCGATGATCGGGCAGCGGCCGTCGCCGACCACTTGGTGATACCAACGCCACGCCTCCGGATTGATCGGCTCGCCAACCGTGCCGAGGAGCTTGAGCGAGGCGCGGCTGGTCGCCTTTACCGGCGCGTCGCCCTCCTTCATCAGCGCGCGCAGCGCGGTCGGCGCGGTGAAGATGGTGTGGACCTGGTGCCGATCGACCACCTGCCAGATGCGGCTGGCGTCGGGCCAGTTGGGCAGGCCCTCGTACATCAGCGTGGTGCCGCCATTGGCGAGCGGGCCGTATAAGATGTACGTGTGACCGGTGACCCAGCCGATATCGGCGGCGCACCACCAGATGTCGCCTGAATTGGGGCCCGGTCGGTAATCGAAGGCGAGTTCGTGCGTCAGGCTCGCCCAGAGCAGGTATCCGCCCGAGGTGTGCATCACGCCCTTGGGCTTGCCGGTGGATCCCGACGTATAGAGGATGAACAGCGGGTCCTCGGCACCCATCGGTTCGGCCGGGCACGCCCCCTCGACGTTTTCCGCCGCGTCGTGATACCAGACATCGCGGTCGCCCATCGCGACCTCGCCGCCGGTCGCCCTGACGACGATCACGCGTTTCAACCCTGGCGCGCGCGCCGCGGCGGCATCGACATTCGCTTTGAGCGGGATTTTCTTGCCCCCGCGCCGCCCTTCGTCGGCGGTGACCAGCAGCGTCGACCCGCAATCCTCGATCCGTCCCGCCAGCGCCTCGGGCGAAAAACCGCCGAACACGACCGAATGGATCGCACCGATCCGCGCGCAGGCCAGGATCGCGAACGCGGCTTCCGGTATCATCGGCATGTAGACCGTGATCCGGTGGCCCTTGCGGGCGCCTTCGCCCTTCAGCACATTGGCAAAACGGCACACCTCGGCATGGAGCTGGCGGTAGGTGAAGCGTCGTGGTTCCTCGGCGGGGTCGTCGGGTTCCCAGATCAGCGCGATCTGGTCGCCGCGCTTCGCCAGGTGCCGGTCGAGGCAGTTCGCCGCGACATTGAGCCGTCCGTCCGCGAACCATTTGATATGAAAGTCGCGGCGGTCGAACGACCAGTCGCCGGCGATCTCGGGCCGCTTGATCCAGTCGAGCCGCCGTGCCTGTTCGAGCCAGAAGGTGCCCGGATCGGCGAGACTGCGGCCGTAGAGCTTGTCATACCCCGGAGCATCGATCCGCGCGCGCTTCGCCCATTCGGGGGGGACGGGGTAGATTTCGGCGTCGGGCATCGGGCACTCCTCGCGCGGACATGATGGGGCCCGCGCATCCTGCTTGGCAAGGCGCGACACTATGCCGCGCGCACGTTTGGGCATACAATTGATCGGCATCAATCGAGGAGCGGCGGCGATGGCGGGCACGGTTCTGGTCACGGGCGGCAGCGGATACATCGCCGGTTTTCTGATCCGCCAGCTGGTGGCGGAGGGCTGGGCGGTGAACACGACGGTCCGCTCGCTCGCTCGCGAGGGCGAGGTGCGCGGCTGGCTCGACGTCGATAACGACAAGCTCCGCTTCTTCGCCGCCGACCTGATGAACGATGCTGGCTGGGCCGGGGCGATGGCCGGATGCGGTCATGTCGCGCATGTCGCCTCCCCTTTTCCGGCGGCCGCGCCGAAGAATGACCATGAACTGGTCGTGCCGGCGCGCGAGGGTGCGCTGCGCGCGTTGCGTTTCGCGCAGGCGGCGGGGGTGAAACGCTTCGTGCTGACGTCATCCGTCGCGGCAATCGCTTATGGCCACGGCGCCGATACCCGGCCCTATACCGAGGCCGATTGGACCGACGTGCACGCGCCCGGCGTTGGCGCGTACATCAAGTCCAAGACCATCGCCGAGCGGGCCGCACGTGATTGGATAGTGGCGACGGGTTCGACAATGGAGTTCTGCTCGGTCAACCCCTCCGCGGTGCTCGGCCCGTTGCTCAGCGACGATTTCTCCGCGTCGATCCAGTTCGTCCAGCGGATCCTCGACGGATCGGTGCCGGGGATGCCGCGGCTCGGGTTCGCGGTGGTCGACGTGCGCGACCTTGCCGATCTGCATGTTCGGGCGCTCACAACGCCGGGGATCGACGGCGAGCGCTTCATCGGCGCGGGCGCTTTCCTGTGGATGAAACAGGTCGCGGCGATCCTGCGCGAAGGACTCGGGCCGCAGGCGCGCAAGGTACCGACGCGCGGCATTCCCGATTTCGTCGTGAGGGCGATGGCGCTGTTCGACCCGACGATCCGCCAGGTGACGGGCGAGCTCGGCCGCACGCGCGCGGTCGATCCGCGCCATTCGCTCGGCGTGCTCGGCTGGAAGACTCGCGACGAGGCGACGACCATCCTCGACACCGCGCGCAGCCTGATCGAGCGAGGTATCGTCAAGGTCTAGTCTCCCTCCGGCGGGGCGAGGGAGAAGTTGCGTTCAGGGCCGAATCTTGAAAAGGGGATCAGCCAAAGGAGCGCGCATGTCATCGACGATCGCCGAACTCGAGAAGAAGCGCGCCGCCGCGAGGGCTGGCGGGGGTGAGAAGCGTATCGCCGCGCAGCACGCCAAGGGCAAGCTGACCGCGCGCGAGCGACTGGACGTGCTGCTCGACGAGGGTTCGTTCGAGGAACTCGACATGTATGTCGAGCATAATTGCGTCGATTTCGGAATGCAGGACCAGATCATTCCGGGCGACGGCGTGGTCACCGGATCGGGCACGATCAACGGGCGGCTGGTGTTCGTCTTTTCGCAGGACTTCACCGTATTCGGCGGATCGCTGTCCGAGCGCCACGCGCAGAAGATCTGCAAGGTCATGGACATGGCGCTGAAGGTCGGCGCGCCGGTGATCGGCCTGAACGATTCGGGCGGCGCGCGCATCCAGGAGGGCGTGGCGTCGCTCGGCGGTTATGCCGAGGTGTTTCAGCGCAACGTGCTCGCAAGCGGCGTGGTGCCGCAGATCAGCCTCATCATGGGGCCGTGCGCGGGCGGCGCGGTGTACTCGCCGGCGATGACCGACTTCATCTTCATGGTGAAGGATTCGAGCTACATGTTCGTCACCGGCCCCGACGTGGTCAAGACGGTGACCAACGAGATCGTGACGCAGGAGGCGCTCGGCGGCGCGGTCACGCATACGACCAAGACGAGCGTGGCGGACAATGCGTTCGAGGACGATATCGAGGCGCTGCTCGCGACGCGCGACTTCTTCGACTTCCTGCCTGAATCGAACCGCGCCGGGGTGCCGGAACGACCTTCGTCGGATCCGTGGGACAGACTGGAGAACAGCCTCGAGACGCTGATCCCGGCCTCAGCCAGTCAACCTTACGACATGCACGAACTGATCCGGAAGGTCGTTGACGAGGGCGACTTCTTCGAGGTCCAGCCCAAGCACGCGGCGAACATTATCGTCGGGTTCGGGCGGATCGAGGGGCGCAGCGTGGGCGTGGTCGCCAACCAACCCATGGTGCTGGCGGGGGTGCTCGACATCAATTCCTCCAAGAAGGCAGCGCGCTTCGTTCGCTTCTGCGATGCGTTCGACATCCCGATCGTCACCTTCGTCGATGTCCCCGGCTTCCTCCCCGGCACCGCGCAGGAGCATAACGGCATCATCAAGCACGGCGCCAAATTGCTGTTCGCTTACGCCGAGGCGACCGTGCCCAAGATCACCGTCATCACGCGCAAGGCCTATGGCGGTGCGTACGACGTGATGGCGTCGAAGCATTTGCGCGGCGACCTTAATTACGCGTGGCCGACGGCCGAGATCGCGGTGATGGGCGCGAAGGGCGCGGTCGAGATCATCTTCCGCGGCAAGACACCTGAGGAAATCGCCGAGCGCACCGCCGAATACGAAGCGCGCTTCGCCAACCCGTTCGTCGCAGCGGCCAAGGGGTTCATCGACGAGGTGATCCAGCCGCACTCGACCCGTAGGCGGGTCGCGCTGGGGCTGCGCAAACTGCGCGGTAAGAGCCTCGAAAACCCGTGGAAGAAGCATGACAATATCCCGCTATAACAATATTGTGTCGCTCACCGCGGCGGTCGCGCTGGCAGCGTGCAGCCAGCAGCCTGCTGCGTCTGACAATGCGGCTATGATCGCCGTGTCATCGTCCACCGTGTCGCCATCGCTGCCCGGTGCCGCAGCGCTGAAATCCTTGCCCCAGGGCGAACAGATGGCGCGTGCCTTTCAGGCGGCGTTCGGCAAGCCTGCGCCGGTATCGGCGACGGTTGACGGATCGGAGGAGACCACGACGCCGGCCAAGCTGGTGTGGCATGGCGACACGGCGTTCCTGATCACATCGAGTGCGGTCAAAGACGGTTGCCATGCCTGTTCCGGGTCGCTGGGTATCTATTACCTCAAAGCCGATGGCGCTCGCTTCGCGGTCACCGGAAAATTCCCGCACGCGGTCGAGGGACAGGGTTTCGGAGCGCCGCCGAGCGGCTGGTCGGTTTCCGATCGGTTCGGACCATCACCGGTGCTGTATTCGGAAGGTGGATATACCGGGCAGGGATATACGTGCACGTCGTTCGATCTGACCGAATTCGGTGCTGACAAGCCGGTCAAGCTGGTCACGGTTCCGATCCACTATGACAATAGCGATGTCGGCGATGGGCCCGCCGAGTCGATCGACGGCAAGATCGCCTCGATCGAACCCGGAAAGTCCTTTACCGTGCATTATTCGGGCAGCAGCGCGTTCGACGAAACCTATCTACGCTCCCCGACCGGCTTTACGTTGCGCGGCCGGACGAGAATGAAAACGTGTTGACTGGCGCACAGCTGCTGACTGCCGAACGACACTGGGACAGGCTGATGGAAGGTAACCGCCGATGATCTCGCTGATCGCCATCCTGCTTCAGGCCGCGCCGGCCGCTACCGCGCCTCAGCCTTTGCCGCCGGCTTGGTCGGCCACGCCCGGGACGCAATCGATGACGGCGCGCGCTAAGTCGCGCGACGGGGCCAGCCGCCTGGCGGTGCGCTGCGATGCGCGAGCCGAAAAGGTCGTGTCGGTGCAGTTCATTCCTACCGCCGATATTGGCGGTAGCCCGCCGCCGGGTCGCCCGGTGTCGTTGACGATCGACAACGCCACGCCGATGATCGCGAATTGGGAGTTTCCCGGGCGCGGCACGTTCGAGCGCGACGATGTCGCGGTGACGACGATCGCCGCCGCGTTCGTGCACGCCAGGACGATCAAGCTCCACACCGTCGACGCGGCGGGCGGGCCGATCGACGCGATCTTCGACGGGCCCCCAAATCCCGGCGGGATCGTCCAGGTGCTTGGCGCTTGCGGCTATACGCTCGGCCAGGTGCCGGTGCGCCCGCCCGCGCCCGCCGACAAGCCGGGCGAGCAGTGAGCGGCGCGCTATGAAACTGGGCCGCCTCAACCATGTCGGGATCGCGACGCCGTCGATCGAGCGATCGGTCGAGACCTATCGCACGTTGCTAGGCGCGACCGAGGTGCACGCGGCCTTCGACATGCCAGCACAGGGCGTCCGCGTTTGCTTCGTCGATACGCCCAACACGCAGATTGAGCTGATCGAGCCGCTGTCCGAGGAATCGCCGATCGCGGGATTTCTCAGGAAGAACCCCGCTGGCGGGCAGCACCATGTGTGTTTCGAGGTGCCCGATATCGGCGAGGCGGTCGCCGAGCTGAAGGGCAAGGGCGCGACCTTGCTCGGCGAACCGCGCATCGGCGCACACGGCACGCCGATCGTGTTCGTCCATCCAAAGGATTTCGGCGGCGTGCTGGTCGAGCTGATGGAAACACCCCCAATGCATCAGGCGGACGAGGGGAGCCATTGATGGCCTACGATCATATCCTCGCCGAGCGACGCGGCGATGTCCTCGTGCTGACGCTCAACCGGCCCGACCGGCTCAACGCCGCGCCGCCGGCGATGTTCGTCGAATTGCGCGATGCGTTGGCCGATCTCGACGGCGCGCGCGCGGTACTGGTGACGGGCGCGGGCCGGGCGTTCTGCTCGGGCGCCGATGTCGCGGGGGGCGCGCTTGGTGCGGACGATCCGGGCAACACGACCTTCAAGGCGCTGACGGAGAGCTACAACCCGACGATGGCCGCGCTTGCCGATCTCGCGGTGCCGGTGGTGAGCGCGGTGCGCGGTCCGGCGGCGGGGATCGGCTGCAGCCTGGCGCTGGCCGCCGATTTCTGCGTGGCGAGCGAGACCGCCTATTTCCTTCAGGCGTTCGTCAACATCGGGCTGGTGCCCGATGGCGGCGCGTCGTGGATGCTGCCGCGCCTGATCGGCAAGGCGCGCGCGACCGAGATGATGATGCTCGGCGAGCGCGTGCCGGCGGCGAAGGCGCTGGAATGG
>JBDSKT010000328.1:0-6575 GCA_039916765.1 Sphingomonas sp. | reverse complement strand
TACTAGGAGCAAGATCGCGTGCATCATCGGCAAAGGCGACGAGGTGCACGTTGGCCCGCGCCGACAAATATTTGAGGAGGTGGAAACCACGGATCTTGTCGCCACGATTCGGCGGATACGGCACACGGTGCGCGAGAAACAGGATGTCCCCCATTAGCCAAGTCCACGGGAGATGATTGGTCCCGCACGGTTCGCGAGCCACAGCGGCAGGCGCTTCCACGCCTCGATCTTCAGCCGATAGCGCGGGCTGAGCGGGCTGATGTCGCGCGCGTTTTGCCCGTCGGCGGTCCGCTGATGATACGTCAGCGGTACGGCGTCGAAGCCCCAATTCTTCTTGAACGCCGCGGCACCGCTGCCGACCTTGGATCGACCGAAATCGAACCTCGTGCAACCGCGCTCGCGAGCGTGGCGCATCAATGCGAAATACATCGCGTCGTTGGCGCGGAGTGCCCGTGCGGCGCGTGTGCCCCCGCCCCAGTACGGATAGACCGAGCCGTTGAAATAGAGGCTAAGCACGCTCGCCACAGGTTCGCCGCGGGTAAGAACCGTCAACGTGTCCGCCGCATCGCCAAATTCCGTCAGCACTGCACGCATCAACGCCGGTGGAAACACGGGCGTGCCGAGATTGCGCACGGACTGGGCATAGACGGCAAAATGCATCGCCGCATCTCGCGCGACTTGAATCTCCAGGTCTCCCGCAAGGGCCTTGCGTATCTCTGCCCGTTGCTTGCGCGGGACGGCGGCGAGTTCCGCCTCGTCATTGTCCGCCAATGGCCGCGAAAAGGCGAGATATCGCGCGTCGTCGCTGCTCCACCCCTCGCCGGCGATCGCTCCACCTCGTAATTCGAGCGTCGGGCAGCCGAGTTTTTGCGCCATTTGCCATGCCGCGTCACCAAGGATGGCGGCGCTGGCGGGGCACTCGGCGAGGATGCCGCCCCCAACAGCAAACCCCACAGAAACCAGCGCGCTGCCGAACAGCACCGACCGGACCTCGGTCAGCGGCAACATGCCGGTAATCGACCCGTCAGCGCGCTCCGCGATCAACACATGCGCGCGCTGACCACAACCGCGTTCGACCGCAATGTTCCAAGCCGGTAAATGAAAGGGTGTGCCGTCCGGATGTTCGCGCACGAAATCGGCCAGTCTCGCGCATTCCCGCGCGTCGTTCAGATCGGCCGTGCGCAGGCCCAACATCGGTGAGCCGCAAATCGCCGTCACTGCCACTTCGTCCGGGCGACGCTAACCGCGGCATCCATTCGCCCCCAATCGTACCGACCGATCAACGCGCGCAGCTTGTTCTCCATGGCGCCAAGGCGAGTATAGTGGCGCAGCTTGGACCGCAGCGATGCGTTGGTCACGCGCGGTTGCATCGGATCCATGTCCCACGGGTGGAAATAGAATATTGCCGGCTGCCACGCTGAGGCGACTTGCTTGATTGCCAGGTCCGTCAACGCCGCCGGGAACACCCGAAAAAATCCCCCGCCCGCGACCAGCCGTCGCCCTGCAAGCGACGCATAGGTGACCGGCACTTCGACCAACTCCGCCCCCTTTACGGGTCGAAATGCGAAACGCGGCGCTTCGGGCCAGCCATAATGATCGTGTCGGACCGGAGCGACGCTCGAGGAATAGGTATATCCTTCGTCCGCCAGCACCGAATGCGCCCAGGGCGTCCGTTGATCGATTGAAAAACTTGGCGCGCGGTAGCCGGATACGCCCACGCCACCGGCATCCTCGAGTGTTTTTCGGGTCCGGTCGAGATCCGCGCGGAATGTTGCCGCATCCATCGTGAAGACGCGCTGATGGTCCCAACCGTGGCTCGCCAGTTCGTGGCCGGAATCGACGATGCGACGGATCAACGCCGGGTTGCGCTGCCCCACCCAGCCAAGCGTGAAAAAGGTCGCCTTGACCCCGCTTTCCGCGAACAGTGCCAGCACGGCGTCAGTATTACGCTCCACCCTTGGCTCGAGGCTGTTCCAGTCCGACTTGTCGATGACCGCTTCGAAGGCGCCGACCTGGAACCAATCCTCGACATCGACGGATAGCACGTGACGCACGGCGCAGCCTCAGCCCGCCGCGCGGGAAAACGCCGCCATATCGGGCTGTTCACCCTCCACCCAATCGACCAGCAAGGTGAGCACGCGCCGCAATGCCGTTTCCTGATCCTCGATGCGCGCCTCAAGCGCCGCGATCCGGTCGATCAGCGGGGCCACGTCCACCGCACCGGCCGCGTGAGGAGTCGTTGCGACGCCCCCATCGTGCACAGGCCATTCATGCTCTGCCGCGGCAGCACCTAGCGGATCGGAAAGCGCCTGATGCGTCGCTCCTCCCGATGCGTCGGCCGCTCCGCCAAAGCCGCCGGTGATCGGCAGCGCGGCGAATATCGGCTCGCCGGAAGTTACCGTCTCGTCATCCTGATCTTCAGGACCTTCATACTTTTGGAGAACGGGCGCGGCGACGTCGCCATTTCGCCCGGCACCATCCACCGATTGGCGCTTCGGTGCCGTATCGGCCTCCGACGACTCACGGCGTTCGGCGACATCCGTCACTTGTCTCAATTCGGCCTGGCTTTCGGCCACGACCGTCTCGACGACTTCCTCATCCAGCCGATCGAGCTGCTCGATCGCGCCGAACAGCATGACCCGCCCGGCCAGCTGGTTGAGGCGCCGTGGCACCCCTTCCGAGCCGCGATGCAGTGCCGCATACGCTTCGGTCGTGAAATATGGCATGCCACTCCACCCGACCAACGTCAGGCGATGCCGCATATACGCTTCGACCTCGTCGGGGCCCATCGGATCAAGATGATGCATCGCGATGATCCGCTGGCGGAGCTGCTCGAGCCGCGACGAGCCTTGCAGCCGCTCGCGAAACTCGGGCTGGCCGAGCAAGAATATTTGCAGCAGCGCATGCCCGCCCGCCTGGATGTTGGAGAGCATCCGCAGCTCTTCCAGCGACGCGACCGGTAGCGCCTGCGCCTCATCGATGATCAGCAGCGTGCGCCGCCCGTTGCGCGCATTGGCGAGCAATCCACGTTCGATCGCGGCAAGCAACTGCGATTTGGACATGCCGCCTGTATCGACCGATAACCCGGCACCGACCATCCGCAAGAGATCGTCAGGCTCGATCTGCGACGACGTGATCTTGATCGCCAGCAACCGTTCGCTGTCGATCGTCGCCATCAGGTGCCCCACGAGCGTGGTCTTGCCCGCGCCGATATCGCCGGTGACGACGATGAACCCCTCGCCCTGGGCAAGCCCATAGCCGAGATACGCCATCGCCTTGCGGTGCGTTGCCGTGTCGAACCAGAAACGCGGATCCGGCGTCAGCTGGAAAGGGCGGCCGCTTAGACCGTAATGCTCATCGTACATCCGTTTTTCCCCACGCGACGCCTTATCGGCACCGTGTTTCAGAATTGATAGCGCATCCCGACCTGCGCCTGGCCGGAAACCTGATTGTCGATATCTTTTTGCGAGAAGCTGTAGATGCCGAGCGAGGCCGTCGCGCCGAGATGGCCGAAATTGTGATAGTATGACCCGGTCGCGCCAACCGACGTCACCGAAGACGCCGCCGCGATGCCGCTTTCGTAATAATTGACGAACAGATCGGTGCTGATCCCGGATTGCCGCGTCAACGCGAGCGAACCGAATGCGTCGGCATAGACGCTGCGGTCCGTCACCCCATCGATCGTGAAGCCGGTCCCGCCCGGTGAATAGAACCTGCGCTGCGAATAGCCGATGCCGCCGCCATAACTCAACCGGCGGCCGCTCACCGACAGTACCGCATCCACCCCGCGGGTGCGGTATGCCGACGTCGAGATCGACTGGAACACCCCGTTGAGGCATCCGCCCGCCGTGCCGGCGGTGCCGGCGACGCAACCGCTGAACTGCTGCCCGAACGCGTCGCGCTGTGCGATGAATTCGGTCGGTAGGCTGGCGATGCCGGATTCGAGCTGGTGGCCGAAGGTATCGACGCTGTCGTACACACCGATCTGCACACCGACCCCGCTTGCGGCGGCATAGCTGAACGAGCCCGTATAGCTTACACCGCCGTAACGCTTGCCGACCCGGGCCTCCAACGTCGTGCGGCGGCTCGGTCGCCAGATCACGCCGGCATCGTAGATCAGCCCGTCGGTCTGGTACGCGATGCGGCGCGGTGAGGATTTATCGGTGACGAAACGGCCATTGGCGTCGGTGACCGGCACGCCCGCGGTGTCGAGCACAGGATCGCGCTGGCTCACGGTCACCTTTTCATAACCGGCGCCGGCGGTCAGCGCGACGGTCGGCGCGATCGGCGCGACGACATCGCCGCGCACGTTCTTGTCGTCGAAGCGCTGATCGAGCTGGGTCGCGTCGTCGCGCTGCCACTGCGCGGCGAGGGTGACGCCGACCGGCAGCGCGGTGCCGGCCTTGGCGCCGACGCTGACGCCGGCAACCTGGCTGTTCGACTGATCGAAGCGGTCGAGCGGCGGGCTCCCCGCCGGAGCAGTCGGGCCGGTGGGCGTTTCCACCTTGGTATAGCCGATGCGATAGCTTGCGCCGACCGTGAGCGGCCCGGCCTGCGTCGCATAGGTCGGCCCGGCATAGGCCGAATAGACTTGGCTGATATTATCGACATTGCCGGCCAGCACGCCGGGTGCGGCGCCGCGAATGTCCGAACGCGTGCGTGTCGCCAGCGCGCCGGCCTCGACCGTCAGCCCCGGCGCGACATGCGCCGCCACGCGAGCCAGGCCCGAATGGATATCGTCATCGCCGACCTTTTTGTCGTAGGAAAAACGCCGTTCGTAGCGATAGCTCACCTGTGCCTCGACGCGCTTGGTTTGTACCGAGGCATCGACGCCCGCCGCGAGGGTGGAATAGGTCAGCACGTCGCCCGAATTGAGATCGGCGGTTAATACCTGCCCGATCTCGATATAGGGTGTGATCGATTTGTGACGATCGTCCGCCATCGCCGGCGTGGCGACGGATGCCGCCACCGTTGCGATGCCGATGAATATGGTCCGCGTCATGCCGCGTCCTCCTGGTCGTAGTAATTGCCGAACCGGCGTGCTCCGGGCGCATAGGATACCGCGTTCAAAACAAGTTGAATGTGCTCGCATCCGTCCAGCATCGCGACGGCTTCGCGTACGTCGCTATCGCTGGTGCGGTCCGCGCGAACGACGAGCATAACCTGCCCGACATGGCTCGCCAGCACCGATGCGGGCGATGCCGCCATCACCGGCGGCGAGTCGAAGATCAGGATCCGGTTCGGATCGGCGGCAAGGAGGACATCGATCAACTCCGCGGTACGGCTGCTCGCCAGCAACTCGGTATCGTTGATCGTTTTCGTGCCGGCCGGCAGGACGCTCAGGTGCGCGATATCGGTCGGTATCACGCAGTCCTCGACCGACACTGTCGTATCGGCCAGCGCGTCGAGCAGCCCAGGGCCGGCATTGATGCCGAGGCGGATGAGGATGTCACCCTTGGCAAAATCGGCGTCGATCAGCAGCACCTCGATGTCGCGTCCCGCCGCCAGCGAGATGGCGAGATTGATCGCGCAATAAGTCTTGCCGTCGTTGGGCTGCGCCGAGCAAACCAGGATTGCGCCCGACTTGGCGATCGACGTCGCGCCGACCGTCTCCGCGGTAATGAGCAGCTGCCGTTTTATAAGGCGAAATTCCTCGGCGAGCGGCCCGATCGGTGCGCCGGGAACAAGTAATCCCTGCTCGGCGAGATGCTGGCGGTCGATCACCGCCACGGCTTCGGGCCGACTAGCGACCGGCGACCGTGCGATGACCGGCGGGCTGGCCGGCACGACATCAAGCGCCGCAGGCTCGGTCGGCGGTGCATCGCGCCGCGTTTGCTCGGCGGCACGATAGAAATTTGTCAGGTCATACGCGGTCGCCGCGCGCTCGATGAGCGAGCTACCTTTGCGCGAATGTTTTCCCGGCGTCATATCGTTCATGCCGCCAAACTCCGCTGGATCATTTCCACGCCGAGCAATACGATCCAGGCCGCGACCAAACCGCCGGCACCGCCGCCGAAATAGGTCAACCGTTTGCGTCGCGCCGCCATCTGCGCGGCGGTAACCACCTCGCCAATCGAACCGATCACGGGCAGGCCGGACGCGCGCTCGAGGCGAGCTGTCGTAGGGAAGGTCGTCCGCAGCTGGGCCAGCGCGAACGCCGCACCAATCCCGGCGCACAGCGCAACGAGCAACACGCCGGTCAATAACAACGGCCGGTTCGGCGCGGCCGGCACGCGCGGCGCGTTGGGTGGATCGATGACCGAGAACTTGACTGAATCGGTCTGGCTTTGCGCTTGGCCGCGCAGCTTTATCGTTTCGCGGTCCTGCAGCAGCTTGGCATATTGATCCTTCAGCACCTGATAATCGTTTTCTATCTGCGACTGCTCGGCGGCGACCGCAGGATCGCCGGCAAGTTTGGCATTCAGCGTATCGAGATCAGCCTGAAGCTGCCCCTTGCGCATCCGTAGCGCGGCGACCTGCGATGCCTTGTCCGCCTGCATCGATTTCAGCGAAAGGTACAACGGGTTGGACGATGCACCGCCGGCGGCATTGACGGGTTCGTTGCGAGCCGCGCC
>JBDSKT010000327.1:0-5686 GCA_039916765.1 Sphingomonas sp. | reverse complement strand
AAGGCGCGACCGCAGCACCTTCAGCGCCTTGGCCTTGTTCTTGATCTGCGAGCGCTCGTCCTGCTGGATCACCACCAGCCCGGTCGGCAGATGGGTGATGCGCACCGCGCTATCGGTGGTGTTGACGCCCTGCCCGCCCGGCCCCGACGCGCGGTAGATATCGATGCGCAAGTCGCACGCCTCGTCGATCTGGACGTCGACTTCCTCCGCCTCAGGCAGCACCGCAACGGTCGCCGCCGAAGTGTGGATGCGGCCCTGGCTTTCGGTCGCGGGGACGCGCTGGACGCGGTGGACGCCGCTTTCGAACTTCAGCTTGGCGAACACACCCTTGCCTTCAACCGAGGCGACGACTTCCTTGAACCCGCCCATTTCCGCCGCGCTGGCCGAGATGAGCTCGACCTTCCAGCCCTGTGCGTCGGCATAGCGCTGGTACATGCGCAGCAGGTCGCCCGCGAACAGCGCCGCCTCGTCGCCGCCGGTGCCGGCGCGGATCTCGAGCATCGCGGCGCGCTCGTCGGCGGCGTCGCGCGGCAGGAGCGAGAGCGCGAGAGCGCGGTCGGCCTCGGCCAGCGCAGTTTCGTTGTCGCGGAGTTCGTCACCGGCCATCTGGCGCAGTTCGGGGTCGGCATCCTGCGTCATCTGCTGAAGCGATTCAGCCTCGGCGCGCAGCCGCCGCACCTCTCCCGCCGCGCGCGCGACCGGCTCGAGCTCGGCATATTCCTTGGACACCGCGACGAACCGGTCGGAGGGCAGATCGCCGGTCGCCATCTGCGCCTGCAACTCGTCCCGCCGCGCCTCGATCTGCGCGATGCGTTCAGGGGAGATGGTGGTCATTCGAGGCCCGCCGTCGCCGCATTGACGATTTCGCGCAGATCGTCGGGATGAATTTTACCCTTCAACCCACGCTCGCTGACGGACACCAAGCCATCCCTGCGAGAAATCGAAATCGTGTAGGCCGGATCAAACTTGAGCGCTTTATCATAACGCTTCTTGGCACTTCCAGTAGTTATGGCCTCCGCGGAAAAGCCGTTCATTCGCAGTCCTGCCACCAGCTGAATCGTGACGAATTCAAACTCTTCCGCCTCGGCGACAACAGCGACGTCAGGCGATTCTCTTTCAGGCTCCTCGATCAACATCGCCAGCCGCTCAACGCCCGCGGCCCAGCCAACGCCAGGCGTCTCCGGCCCGCCAAGACTCCCAATCAACCCATCATACCGCCCGCCCGCCAGCACGGTGCCCTGCGCTCCCAACCGGTCGGTGACGAACTCGAACGCCGTGTGACGGTAGTAATCGAGGCCGCGCACCAGCCGGGCGTTGCGCGTCCACGCGACCCCCGCCGCATCCAGTCCCGCCGTCACCAAGTCGAAGAAAGCGCGCGCCTCGGGCGTCAGGAACGCGTCGATATCGGGCGCGGCATCGGCGATCGGGCGGTCGCGCGGGTCCTTGCTGTCGAGGATGCGCAGCGGATTCTTATCGAGCCGAGTCAGGCTTTCTTCGGACAGCTCGCCGCGATGCGCCTCGAAATGCGCGACCAGTGCCGCGCGCCACGCGTCGCGCGTCTCGGCATCGCCCAGGGTGTTGAGCTGGAGCGTCACGCCCTCGCCGATCCCCAGCTCGCGCAGCAACTGGTCGGCGAGCACGAGCAGTTCGACGTCCGCCGCCGGTTCCGCCGCGCCGATTACTTCGGCGTCGATTTGGTGGAACTGGCGGTAGCGCCCCTTTTGCGGGCGCTCGTAGCGGAATACGGCTCCACTCGTGACCAGCTTCATCGGCGCATATTGCTGCCAGCCCTCGGTCAGGTAGGCGCGGCAGATGCCGGCGGTGAATTCAGGGCGCAGCGTGATCGAATCACCGCCGCGATCGGGGAAGGTGTACATCTCCTTCGACACGACATCAGTCGTCTCGCCGATCGACCGTGCAAAGACCTGCGTGTCCTCGAACATGGGCACTTCGACGCGCTCGAAACAATAGAGTCGCCGCACCCGGTCGAACGTGTCCAGCACATGCGCAAAGCCGCGCTGATCCTCGCGGAAGATATCCTGCGTACCGCGAATGCGGCGGGGTGTCTCGATGCGCGCCATGGTGGCGGCGGTCTCTAGTAGAGCGCGCGGCGAAGCGCTAGCACCTGCGTCATGGCCATGAACCTCGGCAAGAAGATTGCCCCACCTCGCTTTGTGATGTTCGTCGCGATCTTCGCGATCGCCCTGGTCGTCGCGATCCCGCCGCTCGGCTGGGGACGCGGCGCGATGGTATCCTTCGACGTTGCCGCGCTCGCCTTCCTGATCGCGATCATCCCCTTGCTGCGCAATGGCGAGGCCAAGCATATCCGCAAGGCCGCCGCTGACAATGACGCCAATCGCACCGTATTGCTCGGCGTCACCGGCATGACCATGCTCGTCATCCTCACCGCCGTCGCCAAGGAATTGCAGGGCAAGAACGACATGCTGGTGATCGGCTTGGTCATCGCCACGCTGGTGTTGTCGTGGCTGTTCTCGAACGTGGTGTACGCCATGCACTACGCGCATCTGTTTTATTCGGATTGCGACGGCGACGGGAAGGACGCCGGCGGTCTCGACATTCCGCAGTGCGCTGAGCCGGATTATTGGGATTTCATCTATTTCAGCTTCACGCTGGGAATGACCTTTCAGACCAGCGATATCGAAATTACCTCGCGCAAGATGCGGATGGTCTCGCTTGGCCAGTGTCTCGCCGCCTTCGTGTTCAACCTGGGCATCCTTGCGTTCACGATCAACACGCTGGGCAGCCTTGGCGGGAAGTGACGAAAGATCCGATTCGGACGTGTGGACGCGCGTGTCCTGCTTGCCTAGACCACTGTGTCCGCATCGCCGATAAAGGGGTCTCGCCACATGAACGTCAGGATTTTTGCCGCGTCGCTGCTTGCCTCGAGCGCGCTCGCCGCCGCTGCCCAGGCGGAGAATTCGAAGCCGCAACCCGTGCCGTACCTCGATACGGTCCCGGTGCCGCGCGACATTGCCTATCCCGGCACGATGACGCTCGACATCGACGCAAGTGATGTCGAACGCGGCATCTTCACCACGCACGAGACGCTGACCGTGCCGGGCGGCGGGCATATGGTGCTGCAATTCCCCAAATGGATGCCGGGCGGCCACAGCCCGCGTGGCGAGCTCGACAAGCTGGCCGGCCTCCACATCAAGGCCGGGGGCAAGGAACTGCCCTGGACGCGCGATACGGTGGAAGTCTATTCATACCATATCGACGTGCCTGCCGGGACGAAGGTACTCGACATCGATCTGCAATATCTCTCGGCGACGAAAACAGACCAGGGCTCGATCGTGACCAGCCCGGCGATGCTGCGGCTCCAGCCGAATTCGATGAGCCTTTACCCCGCGGGATATTTCATCCGCCGTATCCCCGTGAAGATGACGGTCAAATATCCGGATGGGTTCAAGGCGGCGTCGGCGCTGCCTTCGACCGCGCGCGGCTCAACCTACACGTACGAGCCAACCAATTACGAGGTGTTGGTCGATTCGCCGATCCTCGCCGGGCGCTATTACAAAGCATTCGAGCTGACCCCGCGCGTCACGCTGGATACCTTCGCGGACACGCCAGAGCAGCTAAATGCAACGCCCGAGCAGATCGCCGCGCACGCCCGGCTCGTCGATCAGGCGATCAAGACGTTCGGCGCGCAGCATTACGATCGTTACCACTTCCTGTTTTCGATCAGCGACCAGATGGGAGGTATCGGGCTCGAGCATCACCGCAGTTCCGAGGACGGCGCCAAGCCGGGCTATTTCACCGAATGGGGCGCCAACATCAACGCCCGCAATCTGCTGCCGCACGAATTCACCCATAGCTGGGACGGCAAGTTCCGCCGCGGCGCTGACCTGTGGACGCCGACGCTCAACGTGCCGATGCGCGATTCGCTGCTCTGGGTGTACGAGGGGCAAACGCAATTCTGGGGTTACGTCCTTCAGGCGCGTTCGGGCCTGGTCTCCAAGCAGGACACGCTTGATCAGATTGCCTCGACCGCGGCATATTACGATACCAATCCCGCGCGTCACTGGCGCGACCTGGTCGATACGACGAACGATCCGATCATTTCCTCGCGCCGGCCCAAGGGCTGGACCAGCTGGCAGCGCGCCGAGGACTATTATTCGGAAGGGCAACTCGTCTGGCTCGAGGTCGATTCGATCCTGCGCGAGCAAAGTCACGGCACCAAGTCGATCGACGATTTCGCTCGCGCCTTTTTTGGCATCAACGACGGCGATTGGGGCGAGGTGACCTACACGTTCGACGACGTGGAGGCGACGCTCAACGGCATCGTTGCATATGACTGGGCGGGGTTGCTCAGGAAGCGCCTGACGGAGCATGCCGAGGGCGCGCCGCTCTCCGGGTTGACGCGCAACGGCTACAAGCTGGTCTATACCGACATCGCGGCGCCGACCTTCAAAGAGAATGAGAAGACTCGAAAGATCAACGACTTGACCTATTCGATCGGTCTCGTCGCGAACGACACCGGCGAGCTGACCAGCGTGCTGTGGAACGGCCCGGCATTCAGGCAGGCGCTGACGATCGGCGACACGATTACCGGCGTCAACGGCATGACCTACAGCGCGGATCGCTTGAAGACCGCGATCGTCCAGGCGAAGGACAATAAGGAGCCGATACGATTGTTGGTGAAATCGGGCGACCGGCTGCGCGACATCGCCATCGACTATCACGGCGGGCCGCGCTATCCGCATCTCGAAAAGATCGGCAGCGGCGAGACGGGTCTCGATCGACTGCTGACGGCGAGATAGGAGCGGGCGCCACCTTTCCCGTCCGGGCGACGATCCGGGCGGGCACGGAGTAACCCCATGAACATCGACCTTATCCCGGTCGGCGCGAGCCCGCCCGACAACCTGAACGTCATCATCGAAGTGCCGGTCGGCGGCGAGCCGGTGAAGTATGAATTCGACAAGAAATCGGGCGCCCTGTTCGTCGATCGCATCCTGCATACGCCGATGCGCTACCCGGCGAATTACGGCTTTGTGCCGCACACCCTCTCTCCCGACGGTGATCCGCTCGACGCGCTGGTCGTCGCGCGCTCGCCGTTCGTGCCTGGTTGCGTGGTGCGCGCTCGGCCGATCGGCGTATTGAAACTGGAGGACGAGGCGGGCGGCGACGAGAAGCTCGTCTGCGTGCCGATCGACACGACCTTTCCTTATTATTCCGATGTCGGCGAGCGGCAGGACCTGCCTTCGATCGTGCTCCAGCAGATCGAGCATTTTTTCAAGCATTACAAGGACCTCGAATCGGAGAAATGGGTTCGCATCGGCGAATGGGGTGATGCCGACGAGGCCAAACGCATCGTGATCGAGGCGATTGCTCGCGCAAAGGATGCCAAGGCCTGACCCCCCGGCTCGCCTGGCCGCTCTGCGCGCTGGCGGGACTTACGGCGATGGCCGCCTCGATGGCCTTTGGCTGGATCCCCGGCCTCGCCCCTTGCGGACCAAGCGGCGGGCTTGGCTCGATCATGGCGTTGGAACTGGCGCGCGGCCCGGGCGAGGTCGGGGCATTGTTCGGTAACGGAGCCTGTCGGACAACGCTCGTCCACGCGCAGCTGAACGCCCTGTTGCTTGACGGATTGGTCTTCAGTCCCAGCTACGCCGCGTTTCTGGCGCTCGGCGCCCTGGCGCTGCGCCGCGCCGCGCCAGTGGCGTGC
>JBDSKT010000326.1:0-2707 GCA_039916765.1 Sphingomonas sp. | reverse complement strand
GAAAGTTCCGAAGGTTCCGGGAAAACGACAATTGCGCTGAACCGCCAGCGGGCCAAAACACACAGGCAGCGACGTTGAAGCGAGATGAAGCGAAACCATCCCATCGCCATGCCTCGAAAACGGCGATGTAGGACAGCCCTTTTTGCGGCGCGGCCTATCGGGCACCTAGATCGGCCACTTTGACAGCCGTCGTCAGTGATCACGACCTATATCACGAGCTTCTGGCACGAGCCGAACGACAATCACCTGGCCGTTCCATGCCGAGCGCGTTTAACCGCGCGGCGGCCGATCCGGCAACGGAAGCATTTCGCGAAGGATGATCTCGGCGTCGTGGGTCTGACCATCCCTGATATAGCGGACCTTAACCCGGCTTCCGGGCATTTGGGTGAACGTACGCCCTAGGTCGCCGCCGCTCAGGACCCGGGCCGACTTACCATCCACTATCATCAATTTGTCATTCTTACGAAGCCCCGCCTGCGACGCCGGCCCGCCATCATTCACGAAGCTGATCAGGAGCGTTTCAGGATCGGTCTTTATCGTTCGCAATCCGCTACGATTGATCGGCACCGGCTGGTATCCCGGTACATAATCCATGCACACCCGCGAGCGCCCATAGTCGAACGTGACAGTATAATTCCCCAATACGTCCGTACCGAGGTTCCCGGCCTCGCTGACCGACAGGCTGACTCCACCTTTGTCATCGGAGGTACGCACCATCGGGTAGCGTACTGTACCATCGCCCACCTTGAACGAGTCCGCATAACTCACCCAGTTGCGCGAGGCGCCGCCCGCGCCATAGGAAACCGTCTCGATCCCGCGATTGAAGCGCTCGGCGACCCCATGCTCTTTCAACCAGTGCGCGTAGAGCATGATCGATCCGTTATTGCCGGTATCGATCGTGAACGGCGCGCGGATTCCGTCCAACAATGTGTCGATCGTCGGCATGTCGTCGCTGAACCGAGCCGCCGTCCAACCGCCTCGACACGCCACTGGTCGCTCGCGCGGTAGCAAAGTCAGCGTTCCCTTGCGGTAGTCGATTCTGGTGATGAATCGTTCGACGACCTCCAGTCCCAGCATTCCTGCGAGTGGCGGCTGCTCGCCGCGCTCGGTCAAGCTGTACCCGAGGTCGATCACCGAGAAGGGCTGGTTGCGCATCACCGCCTGCCCGATCCGCAGTTCCCTCACGCGAGTGAATTGCTCCGCGAGCGTCCCCGCTCCGCTACCGCCGGTCCGCGCCCCGCCGACGGACGACAGGCCGAGAGATCGCGCCGCGTCCGGCGTCAGGATGCTGTGACCGCCGGTGTCGAACAGAAAATGCATCGGGCGGCCGTTGATGTTCGCCTCGATGATCAGCTGCGGAAAGATCGCCGCCGCTATCGTGGTGCCGATCGCTGGGACCGCGTGGTCATCGGGCTGGCGCGGCGCGGCATAGCTGTCCGCCGGGGCGGCCGGGAGTAGCCGATAGCCGTCGATCGCGAACCGCTCCTCATTATTGCCGTCGGACCGCGTCAGGGTGAATGGCAGCAATCGCCCCGCGACAGAACGATAATCGCCGTAGCGCGTGGTAATCTTGCGGAACCAGTGTTGCTCCACGGTGCGTGCCAGCACACCCGCTATCGGATCGAACCAAAGTTCCACCGGCTCACCGCCAGGTGGGGTCGCGATAACCACCGAATAGCTCTTACCGTCATCCGTCCGGATCGTCGCCGCCCCTCGCCCCGCGCCACCGAACCCGCTTTGCAGCCAGCCGAACCGCGCCAGCCAAGCGCTTGTCCGCGTGCGGCGGAGCGCAAACGGGCTATCCAGCTTATGGCTTCCGCCTGACGGCTCGATGCGCCAGTGGGTGCGCCCGTCGTAAATCTCGGCGGACTTGATCACGGTCAGATCGGTACGTGTCGCAAACCTGCCGTCGCCGAGGTCGGCCACGGATTGCCATGTCCCGACCAACCCGGCGGCGTTGATTTGGCCGGTAGCGACCAACGTCTCGGTCGGTCGCCAGTCGGGCGCCGTCGTGGCTCCCATCAGCATCAGGGCCGCACCACTCGCCAGCAATCTCGATCGCATCGTCGTCTCTCCTCGAGCGACACGATAGCTGGGTGCACTAGCTCGTATTGTACGCACTTCGCGTGATCGGAATATCGACAGGTCGGCGACCTGATACCTGCGACTCCGATCATCTTCACCAGACTGAGGGCGTACGCCTAACGAAGACAGGCGGGCGTTCATGGAGCGGGTGACGCCCCGCTATGAAGTCAGGACGGTCATCTCTAGGCGTCTCGTCAGCGCGTCGGATAGTTCGGCGCTTCCCGCGTGATCGTCACGTCGTGGACGTGGCTCTCGTTGAGCCCAGCGCCGGTGATCTGGACGAACTGGGCGCGCTGTTGCAGGTCGGTGATGGTGGCCGAGCCGGTATAGCCCATCGCCGCGCGGACGCCGCCGACGAGTTGGTGGATCACGTCGCGCGCCGGGCCCTTGAAGGCGACCTGCCCCTCGATCCCCTCGGGCACGAGCTTCATCTGGTCCTTGATGTCGCCCTGGAAATAACGATCGGCCGAGCCGCGACCCATCGCGCCGACCGAGCCCATGCCCCGATACGATTTGTAGGCGCGGCCCTGATAGAGGAACGTCTCTCCCGGTGCTTCCTCGGTGCCAGCGAGCAGCGATCCGATCATCACCGCCGAAGCTCCCGCCGCCAGCGCCTTGGCGA
>JBDSKT010000325.1:0-7039 GCA_039916765.1 Sphingomonas sp. | reverse complement strand
GGGCGCAGCGCGACGTTCATCGGCGCCAGCCGCGCACGCCAGCGCGCGATGTTGCGATACATACGATCCGCGTCGAGGATGAGGCACGGCGTCGCAAGCGTGCGGAGCGTGTAAGCCAGCGTCAAATCCTGCGTGTCATTCGTGATCATTGCCGTCATCATCTGACGAAAATGGCGCTTCGAAGCTAAAAGTGCAATTTACGCTTTGATCAGTCGACATTAAGGTCCAGCTTAATGCTATCTTCGGACGATCTGGCTTTTTTCGCCGTAATATCGACCTCCCGGTCGCTTGTCGCAGCGGCGCGCGCACTCAATATCACGCCGTCTGCTGTGACCCAGCGCCTGAAAACGGTGGAGGCCCGCGCGGGCGTCCGGCTGATGGATCGTTCTTCCCGACACATGTGCATGACCGACGAAGGCGCGATGGTCGCCGCGCACGGCACGGTCGTCGCCGATGCCATCGAGGCGCTGGCGGAAGAACTCCGCATCCGAAGTAAAGTTGTCAGCGGCCATCTGCGCGTCGCCGCGCCGCACGGTTTCGGCCGTTTGCACATTGCACCTGCCATCGATGCGTTCGCCCGCCTGCATCCGCGCGTGACCCTCACCCTCGATCTGCTGGATCATCCTGGCGCACGGCTCGCCGACAGTTACGATCTGGTCATCCATATCGGCCCGCCGGGGCCGCTTGAAGCGATCGTTACGACGCTGGCGGAGAACCGCCGCTACTTGTGCGCGAGCCCGGATTATCTCGATTGCACGGTGCCGATCCGGTCGCCCGACGACCTCCTGCACCACCGCTGTGTGGCACTCCGCGAGAATGAAGAAGACGTGACACTGTGGCACTTTCGGCGCGGCGTCGATGAGAACGCCACCGTGCGGATCTCACCGGGCATGTCGAGTAACGACGGGTCGGTGGTCCGTGGCTGGGCGCTCACCGGACGCGGGATCGTAATCCGATCCGAATGGGACGTGGCCGACGATCTCGCGAGCGGGCGCCTGCGCAGAGTTTTGCCGGATTGGGAAGTGCCTGCCGCCGACGTGGTGGCGATCCTCGGGCCCCGGCACGGGCGAAGCGGGCGAACGTCGGCGTTCCTGGCGCTCCTTCGTCTAGCTTTCGCCATGCCGCCTTGGCGATAACTTTGCGCAAGGGGTGGAGAAGGCTTTTCGGCTGCTTTCAAGGCTAACCAACAACCCACGCAACGAACAAATCTTGGGCGCGAAGAAAGCTGTGAACGTCTGTTTTTTTATATGGCGACACCCGAAAGCCCACTGTCGCAAAACCACCAATGCTATCGATGAGCAATGCGTGAACGAATGTCGGCTTTCAGGATCAGCTTCGAGGTAGCCGAACGACCGAAATTGGGGCGCATAGCGGAATGGCTGGAATTGGCAGGTTGTGACCTAGCACCTGTTGGTCGCGTGGACGTGAAAGCGGCCATCGCCGCGGACTTGATCGAAGCGCAAAAGTGGTCGATTTGTCCATCACCCGATCATAGTCGCGAGCTTCAGCGGAACCAAGGTTGCTCATGGATTTCAAGCCGAACCTTCAGCTACTAAGTGATAGCGACCCCGTGCCCTGGCATCAGCATAATGGAGCCTATGCCGCGATCATTTTGGATGGCGGGTACGAAGAGGCGGGTGATGAAGGACGATATCAAGTGACTGCGGGCGACGTGATCGTGCATCCGCCGTTTTCCGCCCATATCGATCGGGTCAATGTCAAGGGTGCAACGGTGGTTAATGTACCGCTTTCTGCGCGAGCGGCGTTATCCCTTTCCAGTGGGCGGGTGGCCGATAACGAACAAATGCTATGGGACATTCGATCGAACGCTGGTGATGTCGCGACGATCCTGACGGCCGCAATACTTCCGGCAGCTCCAAAAAACGACCTGCCCGATGCCCTTGCTGCGGCGATCTCGCGTGATCCAAGCATGTCGCTGGGTCTTTACGCCGACGCTTCGGGCGCGTCGGAACGGACCCTACGCCGGCAGTTTGCCCTGACATACGGGATAACGTCGAAGCATTTTCGCGCGCGGGCAAAGGCTAAGCGAGCCTGGGAACAGATCACCTATATGAACAAGGCCTTGGTCGATATCGCGCTCGATGTCGGCTTCGCCGATCAGGCGCACATGTCGCGCGCGATCCGCTGGCTTACCGGATACAGTCCCAAGCAATGGCGCTTGGCCGATACATCCAAGACCCGTCGAGTAGATTTGGCGTAAATTAAAAAATGCGAATTTTGAATATGGGCGCCGCCCTTCGTCTTCTGCCCCTTTTGATGGCGTGGTTGGTCAACCCCGCCGCTGCGGCACCGATCGACGATGCCAAGTCGGCATATAAAAATTACAAGGTAAGCGAAGCTGAAGCGCTTTATCGCGGGATCGCTGCTGATCCGCAGGCGTCACTTCGCGACCAAGGGCAGGCGCAGACCGAGCTCGCTCGCATCTCGTGGTTGATCGATGGCAATACCGGAGCCGCGACCACCCGGCTTGCGCAGAGCCTGCCCATTAATCCCGAACCTTGCGCTGGCGCATTCCTATATGCCCGCATACTGAACGACGGCGGAAAAGCCGCAGACGTGCCGCGCCTGCTCGCGCAGTTCTCTCCTCGCTGCGCAGATCTTGAGCCGGGCGTGCCGCTCGAGGTCATCCATAGCTACGTCGTTGTCGCTGCGGCTCTGCCACCTGCATCTCGCAAGCGGGTGCTGGATGCGGCCCGTACCGCGATGGCGGCATTGCCGCGCCTTGCCCGGGCTGGTCTTGATGCCGCCCGGTTGAACATGGACATCGGCTTGCTCGCCGGCGACGGTCACGTCGCGCTTTCCGGATGGAAGGATTATTTTTGGCTCGATCAGACGAGCCAGCCGCAGGGCTTTCCTGCTTCGAGTGCGGTGATCGACGCCGCGTTCACCAGTGGCAGCAACATGAAAAGCTCCGCTGCCGACGCTGATGCTCTAGCGCGGATCCTTGCACGATCGGGCTTCGCGAGTGAAGTGGGCTGGCTCGCGACGGATCATCGCCTGGCGGCGTCCGGCGACGCTCAGTGGGCCAACATCCAAGCTTATCTTGCAATGCGCGCCAACCTGACGGCGCTCGTGCTTGCGCATGACCGGAAATATGCTCGCGATCCGCATGACGACGGCAAGGCGTTCGAGGAGGCGATCCTTGCTGTCCTTCGTCAAGGAGCGCGCGCCGGCGGCGCGATCGCGGGTGATGATCCGTGGCCGGCTCTACACGACCTGTGGGGACTGCATGGACAAATCGGCACGTTGAACGGTGTTTCCGGGATCATGATAGGCCACGCGGTCGAGGATCGGCAGAATGCCATCGAACAGGGCGCGCGCAAGGGGTCGATACGCTATATCGCGCTCGACAATATGATCGAGAACAGCTTCTCCGCATGGCTTTGGGACGGCGCCGGGGGGCCTGGCGGATGGGCACAAGAAGGGACCCTGATCTACCAAGTTCGGCCAAACTATGCGCGTGGTACGCTGAAGGCGCTTGCCATAGCGCTCGGCGGCCCTGCACGCACCCAGGCGCTCAAAGACGCTGCCGAGGCTTCGCGCAGCGACGATACCCGCGCCAAGAACGGCGTGCCAGTCCCACTGCCTGGTCTGGGCCTTCGCCTTAGGCTCCAGGCGACCGATCAGGTTGCAACCAGGGCAAGGGCCACTTTAACAAGCGAGGCAGCATTTGCTGGAACCTTCCGGCGCTTGTGGTGGGATCTCACGCTACAGAGCAGCATTATCTTGCATGAGGGACGCCACGTGCTCGATGAGCGGGAATATTCTGGTGCAGCCGCTTTGACCGCGCCGGAACTGGAGTTCCGGGGAAAGCTGTCCGAAATCAGGTACAGCGATCTTGCGCGTAACGCGCTCGCCAATGTTGTCGGCTTCGAAATCGATCCCGCTTCATCGCATGGTCAGGCCAATGCACGGATCATCGCGCTATATGACGGCTGGATTCAGGCGCACGCGTCCGATGTTTCCGGCTATAGAAACGACCTTCCCGCTGGGCCGCAGCTCGACAAGCTGACTGACGACCAAATTCGATCAATCGCGCGCTCCGCGGACCCGGAGAATGGGGTAACAAAATCGAACTGACGAGGTGACAAAATGGCTTTGCCGTCGGCGTCACCATCGCTGCTACAGCTCGCCACATCACGTGCTGACGCCGACCGAAGAGATGCAATCAACCTCGCCTGGATCGACGGCCGCGTTCGTAATTATGGCGCCTAGTCAGAACGACTAGATATTGGGGCGCATCGGTGCCTCAATTGCAGTGCTTGGCCTAGCCGCCATCTGAAGACGATCAACCATGTCGCGTTCCGCCTTGGTTGGGGACATTGTCAGGACCCCTTGTCTGTGGCTTGGCCGGCTTGATGTTTATCTGTCTCGAACCTGAGGTCGGGGGTATCGAGCCAATCTCCGAAATGCACCGTGTGACCGGTATGCTCGTCGTTACACGCCTGAATGACGAGCTTGATAGCTGGCTTCCGAACTTCGCTGGTCACAGCAAACGTGACGTTCGTCAAAGAGCAATCGTGCGTGCTCCGCCGCTATTATAGAATGATGAACTGGCACCTTTGGACCGCGTTGGAGCTTCCCAAAGCGCGGGCGGTCACAAAATAGAGGCATCACAATGGTCCGCTCAATCGGCGACATGAAAAGATTATGGCTGATCGGCATTTGTCTTGCCTTAGATTTTGTGCCGGGGTCTGCAATGGCCGGCAGATCAGCGGTCACACAGACGTCTGCTCCAGCGGCTCTGGTGCTAAGACAAGCCTTCGATGCCATGGGCGGCAGAGGTCGGTTGGTTGCGCTTCGTAGCCTGAAGCTTGAGCTACAAGCGGTAAGCTATCGCATCGACGACTCCGAGCGCGCCGACGGCTCGCCTTGGCTGAATGTGTCTAGCGGAATCGAATATCGCGATGAGGAGGCGGGCCGTTCTCGACTGACCGTCGATGTGAACTCGGCTCAGTGGTCCACGAAGACCGACGTGATCGATGATGGCCACGTGGCCGTGTCAGGAACGTCGGGTCAGTTCGGCACCTTTTGGAACGCCCGACCTAGCCTCGGCGAACGTGTCGCGCTCAGCCCCGAACGCATTCTGTTGGCGGCCGAGGCCTCGGACGACCTTCACCGTGAGCCGGATGTAACCCTGTTCGGAACATCCCACCGCGTGCTGGCCTTCACCTGGCGAAGTTTTCCAGTACATCTGTTCATCGACACAACCTCGCATTTGCTGCAGCGAATGGAGACGACGCGTTCCTGGGCTCCCGACCAGCTGAGCGCCATGCTTGGCGATATCACATGGCGCACCGACTACCTCTTCTATCGCCACGAGCCGGATGGCCTGACGTATCCTTGGCAACAAAACACCTTTCGCGATGGTGCGCCGTATCAGACGCTCGTGGTGCACGGACTCCAGGAGAACCCGCTCAGCGTTGATGATCGCTTTACGCCGACTGCGGAAGGCCGCGACGCCGTCGCAAAATTGCGGGTCATTCCCTACGACGATGCCCCCATCGCGATTCCGGCGACAGGCGATGCCGTGACGCTCGTCGCCCCTGGTGTCTGGGTTATTGCAGGGAATTGGAACGTGCTTGTCGTGCGCCAGTCTGATGGCCTGGTCGTAATCGAGGCACCGCAGTCGAGTGGATATTCGGAGAAAGTGCTTGCACTCCTTGCTCAGCGTTTCCCGGGAAAGAAAGTGAAAGCTGTGATCTCGACGACGGACTCGCTTTGGCATTACGCTGGATTGCGCAGCTATGTCGCCCGAGGCATTCCGATTTACGCGTTGGACCTGTCGGTGCCTCGGCTTCGCGCTTTCTTCGAGCGCCCCCGCCGCTTCGTACCGGACGAACTTGCCCGGCGCCCACGTATCCCGCTGCTACGTCCCGTCGGAGGACGAACGTTGATCGGGACAGGAGCTCAACGCATTGAACTCTACCCGATCGGAGGTAGCGGTGATGCTCGAATGGTGATGGCCTACCTGCCGGGTCTCAAGCTGCTCTACGGGAGCTCCAACGACTATAATAAAGTACTGGACCGGGACACGTTCAACTTTTTTGAACTAGTCCGCAAAGTCGATGAACTTCACTTGTCGGTCGCTGATTATGTGGCGATACATACCGACAAAATGCCCTGGTCCGACGTTCGCGCAATTGCCCTCGAAAAACGCCCGATCGGTTCAAATTGACCGGACCGATCGTTCTTTGCACTGCAAGTATTCGCCCTTCGAAAGACGAATTATGATCTGTTTGAAAAAGACCGCAAAGGTAGGGATATTAATCATTATTATGGCGACACCCATCGCTACGTTTGCTCATGCGGCCGATACTAAAAGAACTGGGCCACTTTCGAGCACGATGAAGGTGGGGGACTCCGCTTCAAATGTTTTCTCGATCACGAGTTCGCTGAAAGCGCCCGGATTCGACGAATTAGTCGCTCGAAATAGCGGCACTGCCGATTACATACTAACGCGCTAAAATGCGGGCGATAGCTGGATCTTCAAAGCGCGAATTCGATACGATGGAAAGGCGTTGGACGAGCAGCAAGCTGAAATTAGGGATGGGGGTCGAACGCAATGTTGGAAAGGGGTCTGTAGCCTGGCGACGGATGCAAGCGGCCTCATGTTTAATCCATTAATTTGGGGAATCCCGCCAGCTCGGTTGAAGGTCGGCTTGAGCTGGACGCTGGCGATCACTCAGCCATGGGAGTTGGGAGCGGCCGGCTCTCAAACGGTGACGGTCCTCAAGTTGAACGATGCGGACGGATCGATCACCCTGAGACGCGAGGGATACTCGGTTGGACCATTCGCAGCTGAAAAGCCGACCGTTACGCTAAGCCGCGGGGGCCGCTCGATCGAATTTAACGTTTCTCCCGGTCGCGCCCACTGGCGCGGGGTCACCACATTTCGCAAGGGTATAGTTGTTAGTGACGAGCTCCTTGTCGATCGCAACGATGAACTCCGTTCCCCGCAGACCGATGTCGTGCATGCTGTACGTCGACGGTTTATTCTGCTGAACTCCTCTCCGTA
>JBDSKT010000324.1:0-3807 GCA_039916765.1 Sphingomonas sp. | reverse complement strand
CCGGACGCGACAAGCGGGTCAGAATCCTGGTTCAGAATGTCCGTCTTCGGGATCGCCAAACCGCTTCGGCTATGACTGACTCTGAGGCGCAAGTAAACGTTCGCCATGTTCTACAGCGCCGACCGATGCCAAGCTCGCGCCCCCCTTTTGAAACGATCTGGCCCAAGCATCCCGAATAAGATTTCAGCGGGTCACCCTCGCCCCTCCCGATAATGCGACCGTTGCGGCTATATATATCAGCAATATACGACGCCTCGGAAAGATCACCCCCGTTTCCGCGCCCGTCGGTACGTCCCGAGCAGCCGCACCCATTTCGAATGGAACCCCAGTTCCTCCAGCGCGCGGTCGAAGCCCGCCTCGCCGGGCCGCCCCTCGACATCGGCGAAGAATTCGGTCGCCGCGAAACTGCCGCCGCGCTGATAGCTTTCCAGCTTGGTCAGGTTGACGCCGTTGGTCGCGAAGCCCCCCATCGCCTTGTACAGCGCGGCGGGGACGTTCCTTACCTCGAAGATCAGGGTCGTCATCCAGGCGCCGCCTTGAGCCGCGTCGGCGCCGGCCACCCCCGCGCGCGCCAGCACGACGAAACGCGTGGTGTTGTGGTCGGCATCCGCGATGTCCTCGGCCAGCGTGACGAGGCCGTAGATCGCCGCCGCGCCGGGCGGGGCGAGCGCCGCCACCGCCGGATCGCCGATCTCCGCCACCATCGCCGCCGCGCCCGCCGTGTCGGGATAGTAAACCGGCGCGATGCCGCGTTCGCGCAGCCAGTGGCGGCACTGGCCGAGCGCCTGCGGATGGCTCATCGCCTGGGTCACGCCGGCAATCGGCCCACGCCCCATCAACGCATATCGGATCGGCAGGAAGTGTTCGCCGGTGATCACCAGCCCCGATTCAGGCAGCAGGAAATGGATGTCGGCGACGCGACCGTGGAGCGAATTCTCGATCGGGATCATCGCGCAATCCGCCCGCCCCTCGCGCACCGCGTCGATCGCGTCGGCGAAATCGAAGCATGGCAGCGGCCGGCAATCGGGGAACGCCTCCAGCGCGGCGATGTGGGAGTTCGCCCCTGGCGCACCCTGATACGATACCGCGCGGGACGGGTCGGCGGCGGCTTCCTCGATCATCCGCGCCACGATCGGACGCGCCGGCGCGGCGAAGGTTTCCATCCGCGGCGCGCTTACCGGTGTGCGCCGCACCGCACAAGCGCGGCTTGCGATGGCGGACGCGCCTGCTAAAGGAAGCCGACTTTCGACCACCCAGATCAGGCAGGGGCACTCGGGCATCATGGACAATCGGACCAACACGATCGCGGGCTGGACGCTGGCGGCTTTCGGCGCGGCGCTGGGGCTGTCGATTGTCGGCGGCATGGTGATGAAATCCGAGGCGCCCCCGAAGGAAGGCTTTCCGCTCGAGGCGCCGGCCGATGGCGCGGACAGCGGATCGGCCACGCCCGACGTGCCGATCGCGACGATGCTCGCCAGCGCCGATCCGGCCAAGGGCGCCGAAGTGTTCAAGAAGTGCGCCGCCTGCCACACCGTCGATCAGGGCGCGCCCAACGGCATCGGCCCGAATCTCTACGCCACGGTCGGCGAGGGCGTCGCGGAAGGGAAAGGCGGGTTCGCCTTTTCCGACGCGCTCAAGGCGCATGGCGGCAAGTGGGATTTCGACAGTCTCAACGCCTGGCTGACCAACCCGCGCAAGTTCGCCAGCGGCACCAAGATGACCTTCGCCGGATTGCCCGACGAAAAGGACCGCGCCAACGTCATCGTCTATCTCAATTCGATGGGCTCGAAGCTCCCGCTCCCCGCAGCACCGGCAGCGGCTCCCGCCGGCGCGGCACCGGCGGCGGGCGCTCCCACCGGCACCGGCACGGCACCGGGCGCGGCGACGACATCGGGCACCGGCCCGGCGGAGAAGGCGGGAACGTCCGGCGGAAAGGCCGCTCCCGGTGCGCCTGCCTTGTCGAACGCGGCGACCCCAGCCTCCGGCGCGCCATCGCAGGACCCCGCCGCCGCCAGGGCCGCGGCGAAGGGCGGCAAGTAAAGCCTATTCGATCGGCCGCCCAGCGATCGGGCCGGCGGCCGGGCCGGCGATCGGCTCGTCGCGGTAGAAATCCTTCACCGCCTGCCAGCCTTCCTCGGCGGTCTCCACGATCGTGAAGATATCAAGGTCGCGGCGCGAGACGACGCCTTCCTCGACCAGCGCCTCGAAATTGACCACGCGGCTCCAGAAATCGCGGCCGTAGAGCAGCACCGGGATCGGCGCGATCTTGCCGGTCTGGATCAGCGTCAGCAGCTCGAACAGCTCATCGAACGTGCCGAACCCGCCCGGAAACGCCGCCAGCGCGCGCGTGGAGCAGGAAGTGCATCTTGCGGAGCGCGAAATAATGGAACTGGAACGACAGCGCCGGCGTGACATACGGGTTCGGCGCCTGTTCGTGCGGCAGCACGATGTTGAGCCCGATCGTCTCGTGCCCGGCCTCGTGCGCACCGCGATTGGCCGCTTCCATGATCGACGGGCCACCGCCAGAGCACACGACGAAATGCCGCTTGCCCGCCTCGTCGCGCGGAAAGGCGCTGGCCAGCTGGGCAAGCTCATAAGCGACGTCGTAATATCTGGACTTGGCGACCAGGCTCTTGGCGATCCGCACCGCCTCCTCATCCCCATTTCCACTCTGCGCCAGATCGAGCAGCGCCTGCGCCTTGGCCGGCTCGGGGATTCGCGCCGAGCCGTACATCACGAAGGTCGAGGCGATGTTGGCCTCGTCGAGCAGCAATTGCGGCTTGAGCAGTTCGAGCTGGAAGCGCACCGGCCGCAAATCCTCGCGCAGCAGGAAGTCCATATCCTGGAAGGCCAGGCGGTAGGCGGGGTTTTCGGTCTGGGGGGTGCTGATGCCGGTCTTGGCGGTTTCGGCATCCTGGCGGGCGCGCGGAAAGACCCGCGACGGAACGTGTGTGTCACTCATTGGAGCAGGCCCTAGCTCAAACCCGCGACACTTTGAAGGCGTCTGAATTCCGAAGCGCGTCACCGGCAGAAATGCGCGTGATCGTCTTCAAGATGCAGGTGATTGTAATGCGCGGCGTTGTAATCCGGGCTGAGCACCGTGCCGAAGCGCTTGCATGCCGAGGCGTGGATGGTGCGCAGGAATTCCTGCACGCGCGGATCGGGCGAGTGCCAGTCCTGCTGGATGGTGATGCGTCGTCCGTCGTCGAGCAGGAAGCCCGATATATCGACCGCATTGGCCAGGCCGTGCCCCGATAATTTGCCCGCCACCGCCGCATTGCCGATCACCGCGCGACAGGCATAGGTGCCCATGCTCTCGACGCGGACCAGGTCGCTGCCGAGGATCTGGTGCGCGGCGGGCGCGACGGCGTTGCGCGTCCAGCCGGTAAAGGCATCGGCCAGCCCGCAGCGCATCGCCTTCAAATTGGTCACCGGTACGCCGATATCGATCAACTGCACCGCGCCGATCACCTGGCATCCGCCGCCGTAATCGCGGTCGGGCAGCGGGCTGTAGCGCACCGTGTCGCGCGACAGGTCTGCGTAGCAGGCCTGCGTTTCGCGGCTGGTCGGGATGTGGAGCGTGACCGGGCGCGATCCGACCGGGCGCGGCGGCGGGGCGCGGTCGGCATGTCCGCCGCACCCGGCGAGTAGCAGGGCGATCGCCGCCACCGTCGCACCAGGCCTTGTCCGGCCCCCACCTTGTCGTCCCCACCGCACGCATCCTTCTTGGCGCAAGCGCCGACCGCGGCAAGCGCGCGGTGACGAGACGAGTCGTCCGCGCGCCAGCCGGTTGACAGGGCGCGGCGT
>JBDSKT010000323.1:0-10290 GCA_039916765.1 Sphingomonas sp. | reverse complement strand
GTCGCGCGCGGTTTCCTCGAGCAGGTCGAGCGCGTTTTTGACCACGCCCGAGATACTGCCGTGATAGCCGGGCGAGGCGATAATCAACGCCGAGGCGCTGCGAACCGCATCGACGAAATCGCGCTCGTCGGGAGTACGGGTGGTGGCCTTGGGATCATAGAGGGGCAACCGTGCCATATCGGCGCCGCCGAACAGCCGGGTACGAAATCCCTCGCGCCCTGCCGCATCGAGTGCGATTTTGAGCGCACGCTCGGTGGACGACACGCCCCCGATCGTCCCGCCGATGCCGACAACGAGAGGGCCATCGTCGTGTTCGGTGTCGGCCACGTCGTCTCCTCAACACACCATATGGGCGATGCCGGCGTCCGGCGGTCACCGCCCGGGTCGGCCACCCTTGCGGCAGGGATACCCCGGTAGTGCCAACGCCTCAATGCCCAACTCACCGCCGACCTACACCGCGCCATCGCCGATCCGCTCGCTTGCGGATGCCGCTGCTGATATGGCGGCGTGAATGTACCGCCATGTCCAATCCTCTTGCTCGCACTGCCATAGTATAATAATACACTATGCGGTCGCGTAACGGACCGGACAGTGAAGAGGCAATGCGTCCTTATCCCTTCGACCCCATGCGTGCGCGATATGCGCGCGACCCGCTCGACCTGACCGACGGCATGCCGCCGCCCCGTGATTATGGGCGGGGCGAATACCCGGCCGACGAGGATATGGGCGAGCTGGATGGGGATGAGCCGCCCGTCCCGCCGCCGCGCTCTCGCTTGCGCTGGATCATGCGCGGGCTGGGCGCGGTGCTGCTGCTGTTCTTTCTTGCCGTCGGCTGGCTTGCGGTAACCGCGCCGCTGTCGAAATCGCTCCAGCCGCCAACCCCGCCGAGCATCACCCTGCTCGCCGACGACGGCAGGACGCCGATCGCGCGGCACGGGGCGATGATCGGCGCGCCGGTGAACGCCGCCGAGCTTCCAACGCACGTGACCAACGCCGTCCTCGCGATTGAGGATCGGCGCTTCCGCTCGCATTGGGGGATCGATCCGCGCGGCATCTCCCGTGCCTTCTTCCACAATGTCGCACGCGGCGGCGTGCGCGAGGGCGGCAGCACGATCACCCAGCAATTGGCCAAGAACGCCTTTCTCGATTCGGACCGTACGGCGGGGCGAAAAATCCGCGAGGTGTTGATCGCCTTCTGGCTCGAAGCATGGCTGTCGAAGGACGAAATCCTTTCGCGTTATTTGTCGAACGTTTATTTCGGCGACAACGTCTACGGCTTGAGCGCCGCGGCGAAACATTATTTCAACCGTTCGCCGGGCAACCTCTCGATCGCGCAGTCGGCGATGCTTGCGGGGCTGGTCAAGGCGCCGTCGCGGCTCGCGCCGACCGGCAATCTGGAAGGTGCCCGAGCACGCCAGAAACTGGTCGTCGGGGCCATGGCCGAGGCGGGATACATCACCAAAGCCGAGGCCGCTGATGTCGGCCCGGCGCGGCTGTCGGTCGCGCCCGAACGTCGGGCGTTGCCCAACGGAACGTATTTCGCCGACTGGGTGCTCCCGGCGGCGCGCGATCACGCCGGCGAGATCGCGACGGAGACCACGGTCACCACCACCCTCGACAAGCGTCTGCAACACGCCGCCGAGCGGGCGGTTGGACATGCCGGGCTGCGTCAGGCGCAGATCGCGTTGGTGGCGATGCGCCCCGACGGGCGGGTCGTCGCGATGGTCGGCGGCAAGTCCTATGCTGACAGCCCGTTCAATCGCGCGACGCAGGCGCGCCGCCAGCCGGGATCCGCGTTCAAGCTATTCGTCTATCTGGCCGCGATGCGTGCCGGGATGACACCGGATTCGATGATCGAGGACGAACCCGTGACGATCGGTGGGTGGAGCCCCAAGAACGCCGACGGGCGCTATCTCGGCGCGATCACGTTGCGCCAGGCGTTCGCGCGGTCATCCAACGTGGCGGCGGCGCGACTGATTCAGATGGTCGGGGTGGCAAGCGTCATCAAGGCGGCGCGGGATCTCGGCATCTCGACTCCCATTCCGAGCGAAGCGACGATCGCGCTGGGCACTTCCACCGTATCGCTGCTCGAGCTGACAGGCGCTTATGCCGCCGTCGCCGGCGAGGCGTACCCGGTATCGGCTCGCGGGCTGGAGAAGGGCCCCGATCTCAACTGGTATCAAAGCCTGACCGAGCGATCGCACCCGCTGACGGGCAAGATTCGTGACGAGATGCTCGACCTGCTCTCCGCATCGGCGGAGACGGGAACGGGGCGCCAGGCGGCGTTGTCGGTCGCAACCTTCGGCAAGACGGGCACGACGCAGGATAATCGCGACGCACTGTTCCTTGGTTTCGCGAACGGCCTGGTTTGCGGCGTGTGGGTCGGCAACGATGACAATAGTCCCAATGCGGGCCTTTCGGGCGGCGGCATCCCGGCGCGAGTATGGCGCGATTTCATGCAGTCGGCGCTCGGCGTCGGCCCGAAGGTCCCGCCGCAAGCCATCCCGGCGGACGTCGATCCCGACGCGATCGATACCGACGACGGGAACGTTGCTTCGCCGCTCCAGGGTGCTATCGATGGCCTCGGGCTCGACCTGCGCATCGGCCGCGACGGCAGCCTCGAACTCAACCGCGCGCCGCGCGACGATCGTGATCCGCCCCGAGACCGGCGTGACGAACGCCGCGACGAAGGCGCCCCGCCTTATGACCGCAGCGACGAGCAATAGCCGCGGTTGACGGCGCCGGGGTCGCGTCGCAAGGCGCGAACATGCGCTTTTTCTCCGACAATGCCGCCCCCGTCCATCCAGCCGTTCTTGCCGCGCTGGCCCAAGCCAACACGCTCGATACAGCGTATGACGGCGATGCCTGGTCGAAGCAGCTCGACGGGCGGCTATCCGACGTGTTCGAAACCACCGTCCGCGCCCTATGGGTGCCATCCGGAACATCGGCCAATTGCCTTGCGCTCGCCGCGCTTTGCCCGCCGCACGGCGCGATCGTGTGCCACCGCGACGCCCACATCCAGAACGACGAATGCGGTGCTCCCGAATTCTACACGCATGGCGCCAAGCTGCTTCTGGCCGAAGGGCAAGGCGCGAAGCTGACGCCCGAGACGATCGACGCGGTGCTCGAGGCGACTCGCGACGACGTGCATCAAGTTCAGCCGCACGCCATCTCGATCACCAACGCGACCGAATACGGACTGATCTACACCCCCGCCGAAGTCGTGGCGATCGGCGATCTCGCCAAGGCGCGGCGATTGGGGCTGCACATGGACGGCGCGCGCTTCGCCAACGCGGTCGCGCATCTCGGCTGCGCACCGGCCGAGGTGACATGGCGCGCCGGGATCGACGCGCTCAGCTTCGGTTTCGTCAAGAATGGCGGAATGAACGCCGAGTGCCTGGTATTTTTCAACCCCGAGCTCGCGGCGGCGACGCTGTATCGGCGCAAGCGTGCCGGTTTGCTGCTGTCCAAAGGGCGCTATCTCGCGGCGCAGATCCTTGCGTTGCTCGACGGCGATCTGTGGCTCGACAATGCCCGCGCCGCGAACGCGGGCGCGGCGCTGTTGGCCGAGGCGGCGGGCGATCGGCTGGTCCACCGGCGCCAAGCGAATGAAGTATTCCTGCGCGCATCGCCCGACGAGGCCGCCGGGCTGCGAGCGCTGGGCTTCGACTTTTACGACTGGGCGCCGGGCGAGGTGCGGCTGGTGACGTCGTGGGATCAGCGCGCCGATGATATCCGTCCGCTCGCAGACGCGATCGCGGCGCTTTGAACCTCGGCTCGAGATCGATCAGTTTAGCTTGTGAATTCATAAGCAAATCGTCGTTCGACACCGGCGGCGGCGGCCCTATGGCAGGCGCGTGACCGACCTTCCGCCGCCTCAATCGACCCGCCTCGCGATCCTCGTGCCGTTCGGCATCGTAACGCTGATCTGGGGATCAACCTGGCTGGTCATTCGCGACCAGGTATCGAGCGTCCCGCCCAGCTGGTCGGTCTGTTACCGCTTCGTCGTCGCCGGAATCGGCATGGCTATCCTCGCATTGGTCCGCCGCCAGCGATTGGCGCTGGATGCGCGGGGCTGGGGCTTCGCGCTGGCGATCGCGCTCGCGCAATTCTGCCTCAATTTCAATTTCGTCTACCGTGCCGAGGAGCACATCACCTCGGGCATCGTCGCGGTCGTGTTCGCCCTCTTGCTCGTCCCCAACGCCGGGTTCGCGCGGTTGTTTCTTGGTCAGCGAATGGGTGCGCAATTGCTGGTCGGATCAGCGGTGGCAATGGGCGGGGTTGCACTGCTGTTTCTTCACGAGGCCCAGCTCAGCACGCGGGGCCCAATGCAGGTGCTGCTCGGTATTGCGCTGACCCTCGCAGCGGTGTTCAGCGCATCGACCGCCAACGTGCTGCAGGCGACGCAGACCGCCAAGCGCTATCCCATGATCTCGACGCTAGCAGCGGCAATGCTGCTTGGTGCCGCGATCGACGCGGGCGTGGCGCTGGTGTTGTCGGGACCGCCCGTGATCGAATGGCGGCCGGCTTATATTGGCGGTGTCCTGTACCTTGGCCTGCTCGGCTCTACCCTGACCTTCCCGCTCTATTTCGGTATCGTGCGGGTGATCGGGCCGGCAAAGGCGGCCTATTCCAGCGTTATCGTGCCGGTAATCGCGATGCTGCTTTCAACCCTGTTCGAGGGCTATCACTGGTCGCCGCTCGCGGTTTCAGGCGCGGTGCTCGCCGGTGTGGGGCTGGTCATCGCTTTAACCGCGCGCAGGCCGGCCCGGTAGTTGCGATAGAGTGGCGTCCAGCCGAGGATGCGCTTGGCCTTCAGGTTTGAAACCCGGCGATTCTCGTCATAGAAACCTCGTGCCATGGCCGGGAGCGTTTCGATCGCGACGATCGGGGGTGGATCGACTCCGAGCAATCGGGCGGCGAAGTCGATCACATCGTTCTGCGCGCACGGCATGTCGTCGCTGAGATTGTAGGCGCAGGGCGGCGCGTCGAGCCCTGCTATCACGCCGCTGACGATATCATCGACATGGATCCGGCTGAACACTTGCCCCGGCGCATCGACCCGGTGAGCCCGGCCGCTTGCAAGGCGTTCGAGCGGCGAGCGGCCGGGTCCATAAATGCCCGGCAGGCGGAACACGCGACTGCCCAGCGTCAGCCATGCGGCGTCGGCCTCGCTGCGCGCCGATCGGCGGCCCGTTCCGGTCGGCGCGGTCTCATCGATCCAGGCGCCGCCGGTGTCGCCATAAACGCCGGTCGATGACAGATAGCCGAGCCAGGCGCCAGACCGCCCGAGCGCACCGCCATATGCCGTGAGCACCGGATCGATCCCCCGCGCTGGCGGGACGGACGACAAAATAGCGTCGGCCGAGCCGATCGCCGCGATCACCGCGTCGCGATCGCCGAACGCGGTCGTTCCGTCGCGCCCATCGCGCGTCGTCCCCGTAACGGCCCAACCGCGCGCACCGAGCACCGTGCCGATCCGCCCAGCGACATAGCCGAGTCCCAGGATCAACAGCCTATTGGGCACCGTAACCGCGATAGAGCAGGCCGAAAAAGTCGCCCTTGTTCCATTTGGGTCGCGCATCCTTGTCTGCGATTTCCCGGGCGATGGCGTAGTTGATGGCGACGAAGCGCACACCCTGCGCCCAATCAAGTGCAGGACCGATCTCGTCCGACGGCTGGTGATAGCGATGCGCGAAGAAGTCGACCCAAGCGGCTTTCCCCGCTCCCGCCTGGCCAGGCCATAGAAAGACCGAGGGAATGCCTTGCTGGACGAAACGGTAATGGTCCGAACGAACGAACAAGCCCTGCGCCGGATCGGGATCAGGCGACACTGTTACGCCGAACGCTTTTACCGCGTTGCTGACGATCGGCCCAAGCGTCGAGCGGTCGGCGCCGAACACCGTCACATCTTCGAATCGATAGGTGATGATCGGCATGTCGAGGTTCACGTCGGCGACGATATTGCCGATCGGCAGCGTGGCATGGTGGGTGAAATAGTCCGAGCCGACCAAGCCCTTTTCCTCAGCGGTGACGGCAAGGAACAGGATCGAGCGGCGCGGCGGCTTTCCGCTACGCTGGAAGCGTCGGGCCTCCTCGATCAGCGCGGCGATGCCGACCGCATTGTCTTCGGCGCCGTTATAGATCGTATCGCCGCGTGCGTCGGCGGCGCCTGTGCCGAGATGGTCGAGGTGCGCCGACAGCACGACCACCTCCTGCCCGAGGGCCGGATCGCTCCCGCGCAATAGCCCTGCGACATTGGCGCTGCTCGACGGCGCGAAGGTAGTGTGGAGCGCGGCGGCCAAACTTCCGGGCAGCTGCTCGGCCCTGAACACCGCGGTGTCGATGCCGGCGGCCTTGCCGATGTCGTCCCAATGCTGCCTGGCACCGGCGAATAGCTTGGCCGCGCCGCCGGGGCCCAACGTCGCGATGAGCGGCGCGCCGGCGGCGTGGCCGGTGCCGTCGGGGTTGGCCCAGGTCGTGATGGGCAGATCGTAGAGCGGGATCGCATCGTCCAACGGGTAAGCGCGCAGCACGATCACGCCGATCGCGCCGCGGTCCGCCGCCACAGTGGCTTTGGTGGCCGGATTGGCGAAATGCGCGCGTTCCTCGCTTTGGAAAGTGTTCGGTACGCCGTCGAAATAGGCGACGATCTTGCCGCGGACATCGACCCCGGCATAGTCGTCGCGCTGATACGACGGCGCGACGATGCCGCGACCGACGAACACCACTGGCGCATCGACATTCGTCGTCGGGCCGCCGGGTGGGGCGCCTGGGACATAATCCTTGCCGAAAATCAGCCGCCGTGGCCCGGCGCCGCGTCGCCTCAGGACAATGTCGCCCGTGCCTTGTGGACGGTAGGCGACGAGCGGCACCGTCTGCAGATAGCTATTCCCCGTGCCGGCCGGGGCCAACCCGGCTGCCTCAAATTGCGTCGCAACGTAGCGCGCGGCGACCATATATTCGGGACTGGACGCCTCGCGCCCCTGCATCGCATCCGAGGAGAGAAACGCGACATGCGTGCGCATCGCTGCTTGGTCCGCGGGTAGCGGGGCGCCGCTTGACGATGCGACGCGCGGTGCGGCCTGCGCGAGCGCGCCGGTCGCAGCGACCATCAGCCATCCTGCAAATATTGCTCGCACCACATCCTCTCGATCTCAGGGAAAGCGCTATCACGCCGGCAATCATGCGCAAGCGGCGGCGCGATTTGGGTGGCACCATACCCGGCCAATGCCTACACTTCGGCGCAATGCTCAATGTTCAACATGCCCCAGCACCGCCCTTCGTAACCCGCCGCGACGATTATCGCCCGCCCGACTGGCTGGTGCCCGACATCGCGCTCGATTTCGACCTCGATCCGGCCGCGACCCGGGTTCGCGCGACGTTGCACGTCGAACGCGACGGGGAACACGATCGACCGCTCCGGCTTGACGGTGGCGGGCAGACGCCGTTGTCGGTCAAGATCGATGGCGTGGTGGTCAACGACTGGCGCGTCGAGGACGACGCGTTGGTCATCCCATTGAGCGGCGCGACCCATTCGGTCGAGACTCACGTCGAAATAGCGCCGGAGCGTAATACCCAGTTGATGGGGCTCTACGCCTCGGGCGGAAATCTTTGCACGCAGTGCGAGGCGGAGGGGTTTCGGCGGATCACCTTCTTCCCCGATCGCCCCGATGTGCTCAGCCGCTATACCGTGCGCATGACCGCTGACCGAGCGCGGTTCCCGATACTGCTCGCCAATGGTGACCCCGTCGCCGCGGGCGAGTTAGCGGACGGCAAGCACTGGGCCGAGTGGCGCGACCCGTTTCCCAAGCCCTGCTATCTGTTCGCCATGGTCGCGGGCGACCTGGTCGCCAACCGCGCAACGCTCACCACCATGTCGGGCCGCGCGGTACAACTCGGCATCTGGGTACGCGCGGGCGATCTCGCGCGCACCGGCCATGCGCTTGCCGCGCTGCAGACGGCGATGAAGTGGGACGAGGATATATATGGCCGCGAATACGATCTCGACGTGTTCAACATCGTCGCGGTGGACGATTTCAACTTCGGCGCGATGGAGAATAAGGGGCTGAACATCTTCAACAGCCGCTACATCCTCGCCGACCCCGATACCGCGACGGATTACGATTATGACGCCATCGCCGCCGTCGTCGCGCATGAATATTTCCACAATTGGTCGGGCAACCGCGTGACGTGCCGCGACTGGTTCCAGCTGAGCCTGAAGGAAGGCTTCACGGTTTATCGCGACCAGTGTTTTTCGGCCGATCAGGGGTCGGCGGCAGTCAAGCGGATCGAGGACGTGCGCGGCCTGCGCGCGGCGCAATTCCCCGAGGATGCCGGGCCGCTCGCGCACCCGATCCGTCCGGATTCCTATCAGGAGGTTTCCAACTTCTACACCGCAACTATCTACAACAAGGGCGCCGAGGTGATCCGCATGATGGCGACGATCCTTGGCGCCGAACGCTTCCGCACTGCCTGCGACCTGTATTTCGATCGGTTCGACGGCACGGCTGCGACGTGCGAGGATTTCGTGCGCTCGATGGAGTTTGGCGGCGGGGTCGATCTGACGCAGTTTCGCCGCTGGTACGAACAGGCCGGCACGCCGCGCGTCACAGCCTCACTGGAGCATGTGTCGGGGAGCGCGCGCGCGACGCTTCGGCTGGCTCAGCGCACGCCGCCGACACCCGGACAATCGGTCAAGCCGCCTTTCGTGCTGCCGATAAAACTGAAGCTGTTCGGGGCAGAAACCGGCCGTCCGTTATCTAGCGAACAATTGGTAATGCTGGACCAAACCACCGAGGAAATGCTGTTTGACGGTATTGTCGAACGGCCGGTACTGTCGATCAACCGCGGCTTTTCGGCGCCCATTATCGTCGAAACGGATCGGACGCCTGCCGATCTGGCATTCCTCTCGGCGCACGACGACGATCCGTTCGCGCGCTACGAGGCGATGCAACAATTGATGCTCGACACGCTCGTTACGGGCGCAAGCGGCGCGAAGGCCGACCATGATGCGGTGATCGCGGCGGTGAGAAACACGCTCGACGATGCCACGCTCGACCGCGCATTCGTTGCCGAGGCGGTGTTATTGCCCTCGGACAGTTTCATCGGCGATCAGATGGCCGTGGTCGATCCGGACGCGATTTTTCGCGCGCGCGAGGCATTGCGCGGCGATCTCGGCCGTGCGCTCGATGATCGCTGGCGCGCCGCCTATGTCGGCGGTCAGTGCGCGGGCGCCTATCGCTACAACCCGGCCGACAAGGGCCGGCGGCGGCTGAAAGGCGTTGCGCTTGGCTATATCGCGGCGAGCGGGGCGGCGGATGTCGCGGCGCTGGCCTTCGGGCAATTCGAGGCAGCCGATAACATGACCGACCGGCAAGCGGCGTTGACCACCCTTGCCAGCGGCGACTGGCCCGAGCGCGTGGCGGCGCTCGACATTTTCTACAACCGCTATTCGGACAATGCGCTGGTGCTCGACAAATGGTTCCAGGTGCAGGCGTTGTCGGCGCGCGACGATACGCCGTTGATGGTCGCTGAACTGGCACGGCACCGCGATTTCAGCCTGGCCAATCCCAATCGCGCCCGCTCGCTGGTCGGCGCGTTCAGTGTCAACCAGCGCGCATTTAACGCGTCCGGCGGCGCGGGTTACCGCTTCGTTGCCGACCAGCTTATCGCGCTCGATAAATTGAATCCGCAGACCGCGGCGAAACTCATCCCGCCGCTTGGCCGCTGGAAGCGCTTCGATGCGGGCCGAGCCGTGCTGATGAGGGCCGAACTCGAGCGGATCGTCGGGACACCGGGCTTATCGAAGGATATGTTCGAGCAGGCGTCTAAGAGCCTTGAAGGCTGATCCCGACCCGCCCGAATTCGACCGCCAGCTCGCGCTGGCCGCTGACCGCACGATTCTGGCGCGCGAGCAAGCCTATGGTTCGTGGGTGCGCACCGGACTCGCCGCGCTCGCTGCGGCGGTCGGCGCGCGGACGCTGCTTCACGACGTGCTGCCGGTCTGGTTCGCGCTCGCGACCGGCGCGGTGCTCGCGCTGTTCAGCGCCTTCTGTTTCGCCGCCGCGGTGTGGCGTGAAATGTCGCCCGGCTTCGTCGATCTTCACCCAAGCCAGCGCAGCTTGTCGCCTGGGTTACTGATCGCGATCAACGGCTTCCTGTGTCTCGTGTCGGCCGCCGCGCTGATCGGGATCGTCGCGATGCGCTAGAAGAGGCGTCCGCCATCGGGCACCGGCTTTGACGGCGCGAGCAGTACCACGTTGCCGTGTTCGTCGGGGAAGCCGAGCG
>JBDSKT010000322.1:0-4034 GCA_039916765.1 Sphingomonas sp. | reverse complement strand
CCGCGCCGCGCGAAGAAGCAACCATGACCAAGGATTTCATCGTCGGCCTGCCCAAGGCCGAGCTTCACCTCCATATCGAGGGCAGTCTCGAACCCGAGCTGATGTTCGCGCTCGCGCAGCGCAACGGCATCGCGATCCCGTTTGCCTCGATCGACGACGTGCGTGCGGCATATCATTTCTCCAACCTGCAGGACTTCCTCGATATCTATTATGCCGGCGCAAACGTGTTGCAGACCGAAGCGGATTTCCACGATCTTGCCGTCGCCTATTTCCAACGGGTTGCGGCCGATGGGGTGGTGCACGCCGAAATATTCTTCGATCCGCAGACGCATACGGACCGCGGGATCGCATTTGATACGGTCATTACAGGGTTGCTCGCGGGGATGGAGCGCGCCGAGGTGTCGCTCGGCATCACCTCGAAGCTGATCCTGTGTTTCCTGCGCCATCTCGACGAGGAAGCGGCGTTCGCCACGCTGGCGATGGCCGAGCCATGGCTGGACAGGATCGCCGGTGTAGGGCTCGATTCGTCGGAACTCGGCCACCCTCCGGAAAAGTTCGCGCGGGTATTCGCGGCGGCGCGGGCTAAGGGACTGAGGCTGGTCGCGCATGCGGGCGAGGAAGGTCCGCCGGCCTACGTCCATCAGGCGCTCGACGTGCTCGGGATCGACCGGCTCGACCACGGCAACCGCTCGCTCGAGGATCCCGTGCTGACCGCGCGGCTGGCGCGCACCGGGATGACGCTGACGGTATGCCCGCTGTCCAACGTCAAACTGTGCAACGTCGCGTCGATCGACGTGCATCCGATCGACCGGATGTTGCGCGAGGGGCTGCGCGTCACGGTCAATTCGGATGATCCGGCCTATTTCGGTGGATATATCGCGGACAATTACAGCGCCGTGGCCAAGGCACGTGGACTGGATCGCGACGACTTGGCCGCGTTGGCGCGCAACAGCTTTCTGGGCTCGTTCCTTACTGACGAGGCGGTGGCGGAACACCTCGCCCGGCTCGATACCTATGTGGCGGCGTGCGCGTGACGGTGGTGTTCACCCCCGTCACGCACGACCAGTTCGTCGCCGACGTGTTGGCGCTGGCAGAGCATTTGCGTCCGGACGCCGACTGGCTGCCTTCGTTCATCATCGGCATCGGGCGTGGCGGGCTGTCGCCGGCGGTCTATCTCAGCCACGTCACCGGATTGCCGATGCTGTCGGTCGATTATTCGAGCCAGGTAAGCGACTTCGCCGACGCGCCCTTGATGCGATTGGCGGCCCGCACGCGTGAGGGCGGGCGGCTGCTATTTGTCGACGATATCAACGATTCGGGCGCGACGATCGGCAGGATGCGCGCCGAACTCGCCGCGGCGGGCGCGGCCCCGGGCGCCGTCCGGTTCGCGACGCTGCTGGACAATGTACGATCGAGCCAGCGGGTCGATTACGCCGCGCGCGAAATCGACCGGTCACAGACCAAAGACTGGTTCGTGTTTCCGTGGGAAGCGGTCGCGCCGGACATTTCGCTGGAGAAGGATGCCGCGGCAGTGCCGGAACGGATCGCTTGAAGGTTGATCGGCATCAGCGCAGCGTTATCTTCACGCGCATAGATAAGGTATCGAACGACATTCCGTTCGCTGCCGCGAGGCCTGTATGCTGCGTAAGATCATCGTCGCCGGCGGGCGCATTTCCGACGCGGTCGCCAATCTAGCCGGCCATCCACTATCGATGGCGACGGTCATTCTGTTCTGCGCCGGTTGGCTCGAGTTTGGCGGTGCGGCGTCGGAGAACGCCCTGACGCTGTTCCTGTCGGTCGCGGCGATCTCGCTCACGCAGATGGTGCTCAACCAGCAGAAACGGAACGAAGCCGCGCTCCACCTCAAGATCGACGAGTTGATCCTGGCCAAGAATGGCGCGCGTAACGAGCTGGCCGGGATCGAAGGGGCGACGGAGGAGGAACTCGAAAACCTGCGCCGCACCGCAAATACCGGCGCGGAGCGAGTGTCCTGATCAGCCCAGCGCGTCGAGCGCTTTTGCTACGCCATCCATCGTAAAAGGTTTGGCGAGCGTCGGACGATCGCGATGCGCGCTGGTCATTCCGTCCTGTGGACCACCGGTCGCGAACAGGAACGGTACGTCGAGTTCGGCAAGCGCGTCGGCGATGGGCCAGCTTTGCTCGCCGCCGCGCAGATTGACGTCGATGATCGCGCCGTCGATGCCGCCACCCGCGATCAGGTCCAGTGCGCCGGCGCAGGTGTCCGCCGTGCCGACCAAGGTCTTGCCGAGCGCATCGAGAAAATCCTCGAGCATCATCGCGATCAATGGTTCGTCTTCGACCAGGAGGATGCGCTGCGGGCCGCTCATAGGGTGCCCTTAGCGGCCCCGCCGCGCGACCGCCAGTTCATTTCACCGCCAGCACGGCGCGCGTCGCTTCGGCAAGCTCTTGAACCGAAAAGGGTTTGGCGAGGAACGCGACATTGTCGAGGTCGATCGATTTGCGCAATTGCTCCTCGGCATAGCCCGACATGAACAGGATCGGCAGATCGGGATAGCGCGCGCGGACGCGGCGAACCATCGTCGGCCCGTCCATCAGCGGCATGACGACATCAGAGATCAGCAGATCGGGCTTGTCGGACTTCGCCAGCAATTCGAGGGCGGCCTCGCCATGCTCGGCGGTGAGCACGGTATAACCCTGCCGGCTGAGCGCGCGTTCAGCGACCGCGCGAACCATATCCTCGTCCTCGACCAACAGGATCGTGCCTGTGCCCCACAGATCGACGGGCTTTTCCTTCGGTAACGCAATCGCGGGCACGGGCTTGGCGGAGGCCGAAGCGGTGTGGACAGGGAGATAGATGGAGAAGACCGCGCCCGCGCCCGGCTTGTTATCGGCAAAGATGTACCCGCCCGATTGCTTGACGATGCCATAGACGGTCGAGAGGCCGAGCCCAGTGCCCTTGCCGACCTCCTTGGTCGTAAAGAAGGGCTCAAAGATCTTGCCGAGAATGTCGGACGGGATACCGCCGCCGGTGTCGGAGATTTCCAGCGCGATGTAATCGGAGATGGGCAGAATGTCCGACCCCATCTTGCGTACGTTGTCGGCGGTGACCGCGAAGGTATGGATCGACAGGATGCCGCCGCCGCGCGGATCCCTTGCCAGCATCGCGTCGCGTGCGTTGACGGCGAGGTTGACGACGACCTGTTCCAGCTGGCCGGGATCGGCGCGGACCGGGCCGAGGTTTCGCCCATGCTTGACGTCGAGGCGGACGGTTTCGCCGAGCAGCCGCTTGAGCAACTGCGACACTTCCGAGATCACGTCGGGTAGCTGTAGCACCTGGGGTCGAAGCGTCTGCTGGCGCGAAAAGGCGAGCAGTTGGCGCGTCAGGCTGGCGGCGCGGTTCGAATTGGCGCGAATCTGCTGGATATCGTCATAATCGCTGTCGCCGGGTGAATGGCGCATCAGCATCAGGTCGCAATGGCCGATGATGGCGGTCAGGATATTGTTGAAATCATGCGCCACTCCGCCGGCGAGCTGGCCGACGGCCTGCATCTTGGTCGCTTGCGCAACTTCCCGCTTAAGGCGGCTTTCCTCGCTATTGTCCTTGAGGCTCAAGAGGACCGACGCTTCCCCCAATCCGCGCGCGCCGGCGATCGACAACGCGACGGGTTCGTCAGGATGATCCTTCAGCCGCACCGCCAGATCGGTCGAATGCGTCGCGCCTCCGGCGAAGCGGCGGATCGCGTCGGCGACCACGCCTTTGTCCTCACGCACCACCAGATCGCCCGGATATAACGGCGGATTGGCCGCATCGACCTGCGCCGCGCGTACGAACGCCTCGTTCATTTGAAGGAACCGCCCGTCGTCGCCGACCAGCGCCATGCCGAACGGCATCAGGCTGACCAGGCTGCGTACATGCGCGGTGACACTGGCGCCGATCGCCGGCGTGTCGCTCGCCTCCTCCTCGTCGAGCAGCGCAACGAGCATGGGCACGTCGTCGCCATCGAGGAACGGGATCTGCAGCACGCGCAGCGGCGTGCCGCTCAGGCCCTCAC
>JBDSKT010000321.1:0-4992 GCA_039916765.1 Sphingomonas sp. | reverse complement strand
TCGCGAAGCCCTCGCCCGGGCGCGGACGCGGGAGTTGTGGTCTTGCCATGGTTCGCCGGGGCACCGCTATTGATGCGCCGGACTTCGCGAATCTGGTGGTCAATGACGACGACGATGGCGTGGTCAGCCTGCTCTCGCGCTTGCTCGGCATTCCCGAAAACCGGACGGCGGTTCCCATGGAGCATAGCCGTGAAAGCTACGATGCCAATATCAAGCACACCTATTACTATTTGTTCCAGAAACAGACCATCGTCGCCAACAAAGATCAGCTCTTTTATCGGCAAAACGAACAACATCAGCCCCAAGCCATCAAAGATACGCTGCCCATCCTGCTAGGTGTCTCTTCGCACGACCGGTTCAATCTAGAGTCCCGCCTCCGAGCGGTGCAGCGGGACTTGAGGCTGAACTCTAAGCTGCTGGAGGAGGCGCGGAGGGCGATCGACACTTCAGAGGAAAAGGCGATCGGGCTTCATTCGGAAGCCCGCGCCGTCGGGATCCTCCAATCCGGACCTTCGGCAGACATCGCAATCGTAGATTCATTGAGGCCGGCCTTGGCTTGGAGGCCGGCCCCAATTCCCGAAGACGATGGCCAGCGGGTTACAGCGATCGACAACGATTTGATTGCATTGCGAGAGCAGCGCCGTGAGATTCATCTCCGCCTCGATGCCGCGCAACAATATGCAAAGCGCGCAGAGGGTTTCCAGACTGAGGCCGTGGAGCAGCATGATCGACTGACGTCGATCAAGGCGCTGCCGGTCAATAAGGCGACCGGCGAATGGCAATGGCCGTTCGCTGAAAAGGATCTCTCGCTAGCCAGTCCTATCGCGGGATTCCTGCTCGCGGAGCTGGAAACCCTCGATAGAGAAATGTGTGCCGTGGTCGGGGAACGGCCGCAACTCGACGGCTACCTCGACGAGCAGCGGCGCGAACTTCAAGCCGTCAGCGATCAGATTCGCAACAAGGAAGTCGAGTTGTCCGCGGCGATTGCGGCCAACGAGGTCATTTCGCAGATGGGGAGTCGGAACAACGCGGCGTCCCGGGTTGTCGGACGTATCAGCCTGTTTTTGGAAGGATTGCTTCCGGACACCGAGCTTGCGCGGCTCGAAGGGGAAGAGCGACGGCTCAAGGCAAAGGTGACCGATCTCGAGCAGAGGATTGGCGCCGACGATTCCGGCACGCGCCTCGCGTCGACGATGAACAATATATCGATGCATATGTCGGGCTATATTGCCGATCTCGGCGGGGAGTTCAGCCAGTATCCCGCAAGGCTCGATCTTCACAATCTAACCGTGGCGATCGACCGGCCGGGCCGCCCTATCTATATGGGCCGCACCGGTGGGGGCGAAAACCACCTCGCCTATCATCTGGCCGCACTGCTGGCCTTGCATCGCTTCGCGACTAACCAGAACCAGCCGATCCCGCGCTTCCTGCTCATCGACCAGCCGACTCAGGTCTATTTTCCGTCAGAAGCGATTTATGCTCAGGCAGGCGGTTCGATCGAACGGACGGAAAAGGACGCAGATCTGGAGGCGGTCCGGCGGCTATTCGAACTGTTCGACCGCTTCGCCAAGGAAGATGCGCCTGGCTTCCAGGTCATCGTCACCGAGCATGCCAATCTGCGAAACGAATGGTTCCAGAAAGCTCTGCTCGAACAGCCGTGGAGCAAGCCCCCCGCTCTCGTGCCGGACGACTGGCCGGATTGGGACGAGGGAGCCACGTAGTTCGATACGACCTTAGCCCGGCGGCACTGGCCTATCGACGGCTTCCATTGGCCATGCACCGCATGAACGAGTGTCCGAGGCTGGCAAGTTGGAGGCTATGAACGGCCGCGTTTGGGTCCTTTCGGCTTGCCATGTGGATAACGATCGTCCGCTTCTCGCGCTTGATCACCGAGAATCTGCCATTCCGCAGTCGGCCCACAACACGCCACGGCCAAGAGAAACGCGCCGATTTGGCCCTTAGCTAAGTTGCCAAGATATCACTCGTCTGCGCTGCGCTTCAGTGCCGCCGTCGCTGGATCGTAAATCATCCCAACCACCGTACCATCAGCGACGCGCTCGACGATTTGGTCAATGATCGAAAGGGGAACGAGAAACCATTCGCGCGGGCGGACCAGTTTGCCGAAGCGATCAGGGATCTCCGCCTCGAACCTTACACTGTCGAGAACGCGATGGATTAGCGCCTCCAACCTGGGGCGGTTGACGTCGTAAAGCTTATAGGTCGCCACGATATCAACGTCGGCGAGCAGATAGGTTGCGTCGTCGGCAGCGCCTGCGATCCGCGCTTCAACAGGGCCGCCGGTAATGCCGATCTTGTGGATCAGATCGCGGTGCGCGGCGATCGTCGGATGGGTCGAACGGCTGCGCAGGACATAGAGCGTGCCCGTTGGCAGCTGGTCCGGTTCGTTCGGCGCTCCGCCGAACAGCGGCCCAGCATCTGGCACGGTTACACGACGCCCGCTATCGTCCTTGTAGAGCGCCCGCTGGAGCGACCAACGGAGCAGATTGCTCTCAGTCCCATTGGAATAGATCACGCGCAGCCTCGCATCGTTCTGGCCGTTCGGCGCCTTGATGAGGTCGCCCACCTCGGCGACATAGGCGAGCTGGCCGCGCAGGATGAAGAAATCGCCCAGGTCGATGCCTGCATCGCGACCGAATGGGCGTGTCACGCGGGCACCAGAGGCAAGATCGGCCTCAATCCCGTCGAACAACGGCTTGAAGGTGTCGAAGTCCTCGCATCGCTCGGCGCTCGCGATTTCCTCGGCGGCGTTGCGGTCGCTGTTCGAGCGGACGTTGCGCAGTTGGGTGATATCCTGTGCGGGCGCCGCGTCGATGCCCAGTTCGGCCAGCAGCGCGCTGTCGTCTAGATCGTCGATGGGCGCGAGCGACGTGTCCGCGCCGATGTCTAGCAAACTATGTACGTCCATCTCGGCAAGTAGCCCGACGCTCTCCGGCAGCGCGCGCAGACGATCGAGCCGCACCGCGTACAGCCGTTCGAAAATTTCGCGCCCGTCGCCATGATGCGGCGCGCGGCCATGCTCGTCGCGAAACTTCACGATATCCTCGAACCCCGCGATGATCCGCTCCTCGCGCGGGGTGCGGGCGCGGACCTTCTTGGGCGTCAGATCGACGCCCAGTTCGGTGAGGATGTCGTCGTCGGTCATTTCAGCCATTGGCGGCGGCCTGCGCGCGATAACGGGCGAAGGCGGCGACGCCCTGGGCAAGCTGGCGCTCCCACGGATCCTGCGACGTGACATCGGGCGCACGACCGCGCTCGCGCTTCCATTGCACGGCCCGAACCGCATAGGCGCGGGCTTCTTCCTCGGTCAGTGTGTTCTTGCGCGCGGTGATCGCCGCCTGCACCTGCCGCAGCAGGCCCGCATTCATGGCCTTGGCTAGAATCGCGACTGCCGCATCGAACGGATTGATGTGATCGATCAAGTCGATGTCGAGCTCGCGCACGTTCATGAACTTGCGAACGCCATCGACAAAGGACGTGTTCGCCTTGAGCTCGCTGGTGCCGTCGTCGCTCGCCGTCTCGGTGATGACCTTCGCTGCCTGCTGTGTAATGTTGAGGGCCGCGATGGCGTGCTGCCGCACGGCTTCCTGATCGGTCTCACTCAGCTCAGGATAGCGCTCGCGAACGATCTTGCCCATGCGCACCACGGTCAGCTCCTCGGGCACCACCTCGGGATCGAACAAGCCGCGCTCGATCGTCTGTTTGTCCTGGATGAAGCTGGTGATGACCTCATTGAGGTCCTCCTGACATATGCGCTTCGCCTCGGGCGTGGTCGGCTCGATCAGCCCCTTTAGCTCGAAGTGGAACTGGCCACGTTCCTCGTTGACGCCGACATTGGCCTCGCCTTCGCGATAGCCGCCAGGACCGTAGTCGAAGCCATCCTTCGGCCCGACATCCTTGGGCGTGAACTCGAAGCGCGGCGCGAGCACCTGCTCCATCAACAGGCTGGCGGCGATCGCCTTGAGCGTATCGTTGACCGCGTCGGCGACTAGGTCGTCGGCAGCGGCCGGTTCGGCGATCAGGTTGGTAAAGCGGGCCACCGTCTTACCCGGCGCATCACGGGTGGCGCGGCCGATGATCTGGATGATCTCGGTCAGGCTGGATCGATAGCCGACAGTCAGCGCGTGTTCGCACCAGATCCAGTCGAAGCCTTCCTTCGCCATGCCGAGCGCGATGATGATATCGACATGATCGCGATCGGTGCGCGCCTCCGGGCGTTTCAGCGCCGAGGACACGCGGTCGCGCTTGGCCGGATCGTCGTCGACCAGATCGGCCACCTTGATCGTGTTGCCCGCCGCGGTTTCGATCAGGTGAAAGCCGGTCGCCTCGTCGGTGCCGCGCCACGTGCCCAGGTGATCCATGATCTCCTCGACCTCGCGATGCTTGTCCTTGGTGCTCTCCCGCGAATTGACGCTGGGGATGTGGACGATCGTCTTGACCGCCGGATCGAGCAGGTCGTTGATCTTGTCGATATAGCGCCCTGTGTAGAAGCTGTAGGCGATGTCGAGCGTCTTCAGATATTCGTAGCCGTTGAGCTGCTGGTAATAGGTGTAGGTGACGGGCACGAACTTCGCCTCGTCCCCCGGGCTAAGCACCGCGACCGCGTCACCACGGAAATAGCTGCCCGTCATCGCGATCAGGTGGACCTTGTCGCGCGCGATGAGTTGACCGAGCAAAGTGCCCAGCCGGTTCTCCGGATCGGCCGAGACGTGATGGAATTCGTCCACCGCGATCAAACGTCCGTCGAACGCCTCGATCCCTAGCTCGGCAAGCGCGAAGCGGAAGGTGGCGTGCGTGCACACCAGCACCGGGTCGCCACTGGCCAGGAACTCGGCGACCGCCTTCACCTTTGACTTGGCGACTCTGACGTCGTCGGCGCCCGGGACGTTGCACAGGTTCCAGTGGGGCTTGACCATCCAGTCCCAGTCAAACCCATAATCGCTTAGCGGCTCGTTGGCGAAGCTGCCGCCAATG
>JBDSKT010000320.1:0-10399 GCA_039916765.1 Sphingomonas sp. | reverse complement strand
TGCTCGACGGCGACACCGACGCGACGATTCTGTTCACTTCCGGGTCTACCGGTCAGTCGAAGGGCGCGATCAGCGATCACCGCGCGGTGTTGCAGGCGGTGTTCAACTATCTGGCGCAGGCGCTGGTAATACTCGGCATCTCGACCGAGGACGGCGTATCGCCGCCCGCGCAGCACGCGACGTTGCTCAACGTGCCGCTGTTCCACGTGACGGCGGAAGTGCCGGTGTTCCTCCAGAGTTTCGCGATGGGGCGCAAGCTGGTGCTGATGCCCAGATGGGATGCCGAGGAGGCGATGCGGATGATCGAAAAGGAGGCGGTGACCTATTTCGTCGGCGTGCCGCTGATGAGCTTCGAGATCCTGACCCACCCCAACCGCGCGAAATACAATCTGTCGACCGTCGCCGATTATGCCGCCGGAGGCGCGCCCCGCCCGGTCGAGCATGTGCGGCGGATCAACGAGGAGATGGAGGGCGCGCCGCTGCTCGGTTACGGGCTGACGGAGACCAACGGCATCGGCTGCGGCAACTGGCGCGGCAACTACCTCGCCAAGCCCAATTCGACCGGGCGGCCCTCCGCTCCGCTGGTCGATCTTGCGATCCTCGACGAGGCGGGCCAGCCCGTCGTGCAAGGATCGCGCGGCGAGATCGGCATCCGCTCGGTGGCCAATTTCCGCGAATATTGGGGCCGACCCCAGGCGACGGCGGACGCCTTCACCCCCGACCGCTACTTCCTGACCGGCGACATCGGCTATCTCGACGAGGACGGCTATCTGTTCATCGTCGACCGCAAGAAGGACATTATCATCCGCGGCGGCGAGAATATATCCTGCCAGGAGGTCGAATCCGCGCTGTACGAGCATCCCGCGGTCGCCGAGGCGGCGGTGTTCGGGCTGCCCGACGCGCGTTTCGGCGAGGTGCCCGGCGCGGTCGTGCTGCTCCGCGCCGGCGAGGCGGTGAGCCATGACGATCTGTGCGCCTTCCTCTACACGCGCATCGCCGCGTTCAAGGTGCCGGCGCGCATCTGGTTTTCGACCGCGCCGCTGCCGCGCCTCGGCACGGAGAAGATCGACAAGGTGTCCCTGCGCGCCAGATACGGCGCGATCGTCGCGGCCGAGGCCTGATCTGGCGCCAGCGTTCGAGGCGCGATAGAGCGGGGCAAATGGCGGCGCGCGACCTATCCCACGGTATCAACCGGCGCACGCTGCTGATCGGCGGTGGCGTCGGCGCGGGGCTGATCGTCGCGATCGCGGTGTGGCCGCGGCATTATGCGCCCAATCTCGCGGCGGCGAAGGACGAGACGGTGTTCGGCGCGTGGCTCAAGATCGGTGTCGATGGTCGCGTCATCGTCGCGGTGCCGCAAGCCGAGCACGGGCAGGGTGTCTACACCACGCTGCCGCAGATCGTCGCCGACGAGCTTGGCGCGGACTGGCGCACCGTCGGGGTGGAGGCGGCGCCGCTCAACCCGCTCTATGCCAACAAGCTGGCCGCCGAGGAATTGTTTGCAGGCGTGTTCGACCAGCTGCCGGCGCCGATGCGCGATGCTCACACGATGCGCACCGCGCTGGTACTGACCGGCGCGTCGAGTTCGGTGCGCGCGTTCGAGGACGATTTGCGCCAGGCGGGCGCTGCGGCGCGCGTGCTGCTGTGCAAGGCGGCGGCGAAGCGCTGGAAGATCGACTGGCAGGCGTGCGGCACGGCGGGCGGTTTCGTCGTCCACGGCAACGACCGGTTTCGTTTCGGCGAGCTCGCGGCGGAGGCGGCGGGGCATTCGCTGCCCGATCCGCTCCCGTTGCGCGGCGGAGAGGCGAACCGGCTCTACGGCCAGTCGCTGCCCCGGCTCGACAGCCCGGCCAAGGTTGACGGCTCGGCCAATTTCGCCGGCGACGTCCGCCTGCCCGACATGGTGTTCGTCAGCATTCGCCAGGGGCCGGTCGGCGATGCGACGCTGACGGGGCTGGACCGCGACGCGGCGAACAAGGTGCGCGGGCTGGTCGCTGTGGTCACCGCCGATCGCTGGGTCGCGGCGGCGGCCAACAATTGGTGGGCGGCGAACAAGGCGCTCGATGCGCTCGCCCCGCGTTTCACCACCCGCGCGCCGCTGATCGATACCGCATCGGTCGGCGCGCTGCTCACCGCCGCGCTCGACGGGCCGGGGGAGCGGATGGCGGCGCTGGGCGATCTTTCGGGGGCGTTCAAGGGCGCGCAACTGGTGACCGCGGAGTATCGCGCCGGCTTCGCGGTTCATGCCGCTGTCGAGACGATGAGCGCGGCGGCGTACCTGCATGACGGGCGGCTCGAACTGTGGCTGCCGACCCAGGCGCCAGGCCTGGCGCGCAGCGCTGCGGCGGCGGCGATCGGGCTGGCCGAGACCAACGTCGTCGTCCACCCGATGCTGATCGGCGGGTCGTTCGGCGCCAATCTGGAGGTTGAGGCGGCGGGGCAGGCGGCGATCCTGGCGCGCGACCTGAAGCGCCCGGTGTCGCTCGTCTGGTCGCGCGCGGAGGATTTGATGCACGACCGGTTCCGCGCGCCCGCCGTCGCGCGGATGGCGGCGCGGCTCGGCCCCAACGGCCAGATCCTCGGCTGGCTCGCCAAGATTGCTGCGCCCGCAACCGGGCGCGAGCTGGCGCGGCGGCTGATGGCGGGTGACGGTGCGACGCGCGCGGCGATGGCGGTGGGCGGCAGCGGAGATGCTTATGCGGTCGCGGGCGCGACGCCGTTCTACCGTATTCCCGCTTACGCCGTGGACCATCATCCGGTCGATCTTGGCGTGCCGACCGGGCACTGGCGCTCGGGCGCGCACAGCTACACCGCCTTCTTCACCGAATGTTTCCTCGACGAGCTCGCGCATGTCGCGGGGACCGAGCCGCTGTCGTTCCGCATCGGCATGCTGGGCGGCGACGCGCGGCTGGCGCGCTGCCTGTCGACCGCCGCCTCGCTCGGCGGGTGGGACGGCGGCGTGCCGGGTAGCGGGCAGGGCATCGCCTGCCACAGCTTTCGCGGTAGCCACATCGCGGTGCTGGCCGAGGCGCATATCGGCGAGGGGCAGGCGGTCAGCGTCGACCGGATCGTCGCGGCGGTCGATTGCGGGCGCCAGGTCAACCCGGACGTGGTCAAGCAGCAGATCGAGGGCGGGCTGATCTTCGGTATGGCGGCGGCGACGGGCGCCGCGACCGGCTTCACCGAGAATGTGGCGGATGCCAAGGGATTCCGCGCGCTGGGCCTGCCGCGCCTGTCCGACACGCCGGACATCACCGTCGAGCTGATCCGCAGCGAGGCCGATCCCGGCGGGGTTAGCGAACTCGGGGTTCCAGCGGTCGCGCCCGCCATCGCCAATGCGCTGCAAGCCTCGACGGGTTTTCGGATGCGCGGGCTACCGCTGGTGCCGGGCAGCGAATGAGCCTGCCCGCCGATCAGCTTTCGTCCGGCCACTTCCCGCCCGACCATCCGCCGGTGGCGCGCCCGCGTATCGGCGTGCTGCTCGTCAATCTCGGCACGCCCGACGGGCCCGATGCGACGAGCGTCAGGCGTTACCTCGCCGAATTCCTTTCGGATCGACGCGTCATCGAAATTCCGCGGCTTGTCTGGCAGCCGATCCTGCGCGGGTTCGTTCTCACGACCCGGCCGAAGAAATCGGCGCACGCTTATGCCCAGGTGTGGCGCCCGGACGGCTCGCCGCTCGCCGCCTTCACGCGGCTGCAGGCGCAGGCGCTGGCGGGTGCGTTCGGCGAGCATGTCATGGTCGATTGGGCGATGCGGTATGGCCGGCCCGCGATCGGCGAGCGGCTCGCGGCGATGAAGGCGGCTGGCTGCGAGCGGATCCTCATCGCGCCGCTCTATCCGCAATATTGTGCGGCGACGACGGCGACCGCCAATGACAAGGCGTTCGAGGCGCTGGCGGCGATGCGCTGGCAGCCTGCGGTGCGCACGTTGCCCCCTTATTACGCCGATCCGGGGTATATCGGTACGATCGAAAGTTCGATCGAACAAAATTTGGAAAATCTCGATTTCGTGCCTGAGGCGATCCTCACGAGCTTCCACGGCATGCCGCTACGGACGCTTAAACTGGGTGATCCGTATCACTGTCACTGCCAGAAAACCGCGCGATTACTGGGTGATGCGCTTGGCCGTGAGGTGATCATCTCGTTCCAGTCGCGTTTCGGCCGCGCCAAATGGCTTGATCCGGCGACCGACGACGTGTTGCGGGCGCTACCGGCCAAGGGCATCACCAAAATCGCGGTAATCGCGCCGGGATTCGCCGCCGATTGCCTAGAAACGCTCGAGGAACTGGCGATTCGCGGCCGCGAGCAGTTCCTGGCGGCCGGCGGCACGCACTTCGCCTATCTCCCCTGCCTCAACGACAGCGCTGTCGGCATCGCGATGCTGCGCGAATTGATCGCCCGCGAGCTTGAAGGCTGGAACGTCACCGCTTAGCGTCCTCCCCAACGATAAAAGCATGAGGAGAGAGATATGGCACGCGTAGCGATCGTAACCGGCGGCACGCGCGGGATCGGCGAGGCGATCAGCCTTGCGCTGAAGGACATGGGTGTGACGGTGGCGGCGAACTATGCCGGCAACGACGACCGTGCGCGCGACTTTACCGGGCGGACCGGGATCAAGGCGTATAAGTGGGACGTCGGCGATTACGATGCCTGCCAGGATGGCTGCGCGCGGGTCGCGGAGGAACTTGGCCCGGTCGATATCGTCGTCAACAACGCCGGCATCACCCGCGACGGCACGATCCTCAAGATGACCTACCAGGCGTGGAAAGAGGTGATCGACACCAATTTGGGCGGTTGCTTCAATATGGCCAAGGCGACCTTCCCCGGCATGCGCGAACGCAAATGGGGGCGGATCGTCAACATCGGATCGATCAACGGGCAGGCCGGGCAATACGGCCAGGTCAACTATGCCGCCGCCAAGTCCGGCATTCACGGCTTCACCAAGGCGCTGGCGCAGGAAGGCGCGCGGGCTGGAGTGACGGTCAACGCGATCGCGCCAGGCTATATCGACACCGACATGGTCGCCGCGGTGCCGGCCGACGTGCTCGAGAAGATCGTGGCGAAGATTCCGGTCGGTCGCTTGGGCCAGGCCGAGGAGATCGCGCGCGGCGTGGCGTTTCTGTGCTCGGAGAATGGCGGATTCGTCACGGGTTCGACGCTGAGCATCAATGGCGGGCAGCATATGTACTGACGGTTCGAGGCGCGGCCACGTCCGCGCCGATGCGCGAGGTATACGAACGCAAGAGAGCCGGCTCCCCAAGGAACCGGCTCTCCGCCCTCGATACGCAACGCGAGGGAACGCTCCTCGACACACTTCGTCGGAGGATCTCTGAAATGCGTGGATCAGCGGGCGGCTAGCACGCGCCAGCCGCCCTCACCGGTCAGCGGCGGCAGTCCGAGCGCTCGATCGCTCGTCCGCCAAGTGCACCGGCCCCGGCGCCGAGTACCGCACCCAGAACGCCGTTGCCGCGACCCGCGATGGAACTACCGAGCAACCCGCCGGCGATCGCGCCGACGATCGTGCCGGTGTCGCCACGGCAGCGGCGGTCACCGCGGTACTGGTTCTGCGAGTAATAGCGGTTGTAGCTGCGGCCGTTATTATAGCCGTTATACCCGTCATAACCGCGATTGTCGTAGCTGCGGCGATAGCCGTCATAGCCGCCACGATCCTGCTGACTGTAATAACGGCCGTCGTTGTAGCCGTCATAGCGCTGAGCGCTGGCGGCGGTGGGGGCGAGGGCGGTGGCACCCATGGCGAGCGCGGCCCCGGCGAGCGATAGTTTCTTGAACATGTCCGGTCTCCCGATGGTCGGTTCGAAAATCGACACCGGCGGCGGAATTGCCGTCGATGAGGATGCTTATGGCCGAGTCGCATTGAGTGGCTGCTGAATAGGATCGTTAGCCGTCGTTCAGCATCGTGTTCGAACGCCGGCACGGTTGCGCGGACGCGCCGGGTCGATCAGGGCGGGGTGTGCGTGTCTTGTGGTCGATCCTGCTCATGCTGCTCTTCGTCCCCGGCTGGTCGGGCGACGAGCGCCTGCCACTGCTCGGGCCGGATCGGCGGATCGAGACGTTGCCGGTCACGCTCGATCCGGCTGATCCTTCGGTGCGGCGCACGGGAGACCTCGCCTTTCTCGGCGGACTGGAACTGCGCGGCCGCGGGGCGGCATTCGGTGGTTTCTCCTCGTTGCACATCGCAAACGGGCGCTTCACGCTATTGAGCGACGGCGGGAACATCGTGTCCTTTCGCATCGCACCGCGCGGCCACATCGTCGATGTCCGTTTCGCGGCGCTTCCCGCAGGGCCCGGCACCGGTTGGACGAAGGACGACCGAGACAGCGAATCGATGACGACAGACCCCGTAAGCGGCCGGATCTGGGTGGGGTTCGAGAATTGGAACGCGATCTGGCGCTATACCCCTGGCTTCGCGCGGGCAGAGGCGCACGCCGCGCCGCGCGCCATGGCCGACTGGCCCCGGACAAAGGGTCCGGAGTCGCTAACCTTGGTCCCCGGCGGCGGGATGGTCGCGATCGCGGAGGGCAAATCCGGCCCGGATAGTCGCGCTCGCGCGGCGATTCGCTTTACGCGCGATCCGGTCGAGCATCCGGACGAGGGCTTCCGCTTCAGCTACATCCCGCCCGAGGGATATGACGTGAGCGATGCGGCGACAACGCCGGATGGTGGGTTGCTTGTGCTCAACCGGCGCTTCGATCCGCCGTTTCGGTTTTCGACGAAACTGACGCTGGTCGATCTGCGCACGATCCGCCCCGGCGCGAGGGTATCGGGCCGCGAGATCGCGACGCTCGCCGCGCCGCTGATCCACGACAATTTCGAAGGCGTGACGGTGACGCGAGAGCGGGGCACGACGATCATATGGCTGGTGTCAGATGACAACCAGACCATGCTGCAGCGCAGCCTGTTACTGAAATTCCGTTATGAGCCCGCGACGAAGCGCGCGGGCAGCAGGCTCAGGCCGCAGCGGTCGCGCGCTTCTTGACCACGTCGCGCTTCAACCGGCGCGCGCGCAGCGAAAGCTTGTCGTCGCCAGTCTTGGCCAGCCAGTTGTCCAGCCCGCCGACATGCTCGACCGAGCGCAGCCCGTGCGTGGAAACGCGCAGCTTGACCGACGTGCCGAGCGAATCGGAGATCAGCGTGACGTTCTGCAGATTGGGCAGGAACGTGCGCTTGGTCTTGTTGTTGGCATGGGACACGTTGTTTCCCACCAGCCGGCCCTTGCCGGTCAGTTCGCAGATGCGCGACATCGTCGTTAAATCCTGGTTCGAGGCCGGCGGGGCCGGTCTGTCGGAAAGGTGGCGCGGATAGCCAGTTCGATCCGCCGCGTCAACCGATTCACGGCTGGAAAGCGAAACGGACCGGTCATGCAACCAGCGCAGACAGTGCGGCGTTATTACGCTAACGATTCGAAATCGAGGGAGAAGAACCATGCGTTTCCTGTTTGCACTCGTCGGGCTTGTCGCGTTGGTCGTGGTCGGTCTGTGGGCGACCGGCATGCTTACCCTCGGTGGCACGCCAGGCCAGATCACGGCTCCAACCGTGACCGCCAATCTGGCGACGGTTTCGCTTGGCACCGAGAACAAGGGGGTTGCCGTGCCGGTCGTGACGACGACCGAGAAATCGATCGCCGTGCCGACGATCACGCTCAACAAGCCGACGCAGCCCGGTAACACCACCACGCCGGCACAATAACGCAGGTTTCGTTTCCGCCTCTGGCCGCTGCGCCGCGTCTCGGGCAAGGGGAGGCATGTTCGCAATCCCGTCTCCGATGCGCGCGGCGCTGGATGCCGCGGCCGCCGCCGGCGACGCGGGCGAGGTGCCGGTCGGCGCGGTGGTCGTGCGCGGCGGCGAGATCGTCGCGGTCGCGGCGAACGCGCCGCGCGGGCTGCATGATCCGACCGCGCATGCCGAGATGCTGGCGCTTCGCGCCGCCGCCGCCGCGCTCGGCGACGATCGGTTGGCCGACTGCGATCTGTGGGTCACGCTCGAACCGTGCGCGATGTGCGCGGGCGCCATTGCGCATGCGCGGATCGCGCGGCTCTATTACGGCGCGCCCGATCCAAAGGGCGGCGCGGTCGAGCACGGCCCGCGCCTCTTCGCGCAACCGACGATCCATCACCGCCCGGAAATCTATGGCGGGATCGGCGAGGGCGAGGCGGGGGCGTTGCTGCGCGACTTCTTCGCGGCGCGCCGCTGAAGTGACGGCCAATTCACGCACCCGGTTGTGAAGCGCGCCAAATCACCTAGAAAGTGATCCGCGCATCATGCCCATACTTCCCTTCCCTTGGATCGACGTCGCGATCATCCTCGCGCTGATCGTGCTCAACGGCGTCTTCGCGATGTCCGAACTGGCGATCGTCTCGTCACGCAAGGCGCGGCTCGAAGCGATGGCCCGCGCCAGGAAGCGCGGCGCGAAGACGGCGCTCGCGCTGGCCGCCGATCCGGGCAAGATTCTGTCGACCACGCAGATCGGCATCACGCTGATCGGCATTCTTGCCGGTGCTTATTCGGGCGCGAACCTCGGCGGGCCGGTCGCGGCGCGCCTCGGTTGGCTCGGGCTGTCGGCGGAAACCACGAGCAATGTCGCCTTCGTCGTCGTGATCGGCCTGACGACCTATTTCTCGCTCGTGGTCGGCGAACTGGTGCCCAAGCAGATCGCGTTGCGCGCACCCGAATCGCTTGCCGCGATGATGGCGCCGGCGGTGGCGGGGCTCGCCTGGATCGCCGCGCCGCTCGTCTGGTTGCTCGATTCGTCAAGCGCGCTGCTGTTCCGCCTGATGGGATTGCAGCGCGAGACCGAGGATCACGTGACGGCGGAGGAACTTCACCTGATCGTCGCCGAAGCATCGAAGTCGGGCGTGATCGAGGAGCATGAGCGATCGATCATCTCCGGCGTCGTGCGCCTGGCGGATCGCCCGGTGCGCGAGGTGATGACGCCCCGCACCGAGATCGAGTGGATCGATATCGACATCGACCGCGAGGGTCTGCGCACCGCGCTCGCCGCCAGCACGCACAGTCGCCTACCCGTGGCCGAAGGGTCGATCGACGCGGTGGTCGGCGTGGTCCAGGCGCGCGACATGGTGGCGGCGCTGATCCGCGGCGACACGCTCGACCTGCGCGCGCTGATGCGCGATGCGCCGGTGGTGATCGACCAGATCGATGCGATGGACGCGCTCAACGCGCTTCGCCGGGCGGAGGTGCCGATGGCGCTGATCCACGACGAATACGGGCATTTCGAGGGAATCGTGACCCCGGCTGATCTGCTTGCCGCGATCGCCGGTGAATTCGCCTCCGACGCGCACCCCGACGAAAGCCCTTCGGTGGTCGAGCGTGATGATGGCTCGCTGCTGGTCGCCGGCGACATGGCGGCGGACCTGCTCGCGGAGCGGATCGGCATCGACCTGCCCGAGGACCGCGATTACGCGACGGTGGCGGGGTTGGCGCTCGCCGTGTTCCGCCATCTGCCGGGCGAGGGCGAGAGTTTCGTCGAGCAAGGCTGGCGCTTCGAGGTGGTCGATCTCGACGGGCGCAAGATCGACAAGATGCTGGTGTCGAACGCACGCCCCTGACGGGTCCGCGCCGCCGGGGTAGAACCTCAGTCCATTCCCGCGCGAATCGCCGCGCCGGCGACGAACGGCGCGCCTGCGACCAGCAACAGGCTGACCGCCGCGAGTAGCTTCACCGCGCCCGCCCCGCCGTCGATCGATCCCGCGCCGAAGATGAGCAGCGGCACCGCCAGCGGCAGCATGACGAGGCCGGCCACCGCGCTCGCGCCGCGCAGGCCCGCGACCAGGGCGGAGGCAGCGACCGCCAGCGCGGCCAGCCCCGGCGTGCCGATCAACAGCCCGATCTCGACCTTGCCGAGCGTGATGCCGGGCAGCCCGAGCAATCCCGCAGCCATGACCGCGGCGAGCATCATCGGCGGGCCGAAGGCAAGCCAGTGCGCGAGCATCTTGGCGGCGGCGACCCCGGCCATGCTGTGTCCGCGTATCGCGAGTTGATCGAGCATGCCGCCCTCCGCGTCCGGCCCGACCAGCCGTTCGACCGGCATCAGCGCGGCAAGCAATGCGGCGGCCCAGATCACCCCCCCGCCGACCCGCGCCAGCAAGGCGGTGTCGGGGCCGATCGCAAACGGGAACAGGATCGTCGTCAGCAAGAAGAACGCGAGCGGATATACCGCGCTTCCCCCGGCCCAGGCACGCCCGAGGTCGCGCGCGACGAGCGCGGCGAACGCCCTCATGCCAGCGGCTCCAGCGCGATTGCCTGCGCCTTTGGCATGTCGATCGGCGTATGCGTCGCGACCAGCACGACGCCCCCGCTTGCGCGGTGCGCCGCGATCAGGCTTGCCAACTGCGCCGTGCTCGCCGCGTCGAGCCCATTGG
>JBDSKT010000319.1:0-6211 GCA_039916765.1 Sphingomonas sp. | reverse complement strand
GGTTCTTGAGCAGAGCATTGGCCCCGCCGCGCTCCAGATCGTCGATCGCGTCGATCAACACGACGCGCCTCGACGACATCGACGGCGTGGTCACGAACAGCGGCTGCAAGCTGCGGACCTGCGCAATGGTGATGCTGCGTGCGAGACCCTGGTCGGGCTTGTCGGCATCCTTGGGCAAGCGCGCCAGTTCGCGATAATCGGGGTGTGAGCCGGCCGCGATCAGAGCGCGCGTTCGGTCGCCGTCGGGCACGTCGAAGCCCCGTGCCATCGCCCCGGCGGCGCCCTCTGCAAGCAAGCGAAGTGCCACCATACGGGCGAAACTTGCCTTGCCGACGCCCTCGGGCCCCGCGAACAACCATGCGTGATGCAATGCGCCGCTCGTCATCGCGGCGGCAAAGGCGCCGTGCGCGGCCTCGTTACCGAGCGGCAGCGTCACGGCATCAGATCGGCAAGGGCGGCGAACAGCGCCGCCGTCACGTCATCGACCGAGCGACTTGCATCGATTAGCCGGAACCGATCCGGCTCGGCCGCCGCGAAACGGCGAAATGCCGCCGCGACGTCAGCATGAAAGGCCTCTCCGCGTGCCGCGAACCGGTCCGCCGCCGCGCCGTCTCGCCCCTCCGCGCGCTGTCGCCCCTCGTCGAGCGGCACGTCGAGGACGAATGTCCGGTCGGGCAGCATCCCGCGCGACCCGAAGCCGTGCAACGCCAACACCGCCGCATCGTCGATACCGCCTGCAATGCCCTGATAGGCGCGGCTGCTATCGATGAAACGATCGCAGATGACCCACGTCCCGGCCCCGAGCGCCGGGCGAATGCATTTCTCGACATGATCGGCGCGCGCCGCGGCGAACAGCAGCGCCTCGGCATGGGGGCTCCAGCGCGTGACGTCGCCGTTCATCAGCAGCGCGCGGATTGCCTCGGCGCCCTCGCTTCCGCCGGGTTCGCGGGTCACCAGGGTTTCGATGCCGCGGCCCCCAAGTGCTGCGGCCAAACGCGTCGCCTGAGTTGACTTGCCCGCCCCTTCCCCGCCCTCGAGCGAGATGAAGCGACCAAATCCCTCCTCGCGGTTCACCCGCCGAAAAGCCCCATCAGCCCGGCCCAGGCCCGGCCGAAGAATCCCGCTTCTGCGACATCCTTGTCGGCGACCAGCGGCAGCCGCTGCGGCCCCATGTCCGGCGTCGTCACGACGAGATCGGCGATATGCTGGCCGGCCTTGATCGGCGCCTTGATCGGTCCTTCATAGACGATGCGCGCCTGCATGTCGGGCACGGCACCCGCCGGTACCGTGACGGCAAGATTGTCCGGCGCGACCAGTCCGACATGGTTGGTGCTGCCGAGCTGCACGTCGGCGGTATCCACCAGCTTGCCCTTGGCGACGATGGGTTTGGACTGCCAGGCGTGGAAACCCCAGTTCATGAACTTGACCGATTCCTCGATCCGCTGGTTGGACGAGCCGAGCCCCGCCATCACCATGACCAGTCGCCGGCCGTTCTGCTGCGCCGATCCGGTGAAGCCATATCCGGCCTCGTCGGTATGCCCGGTCTTGAGCCCGTCCGCACCGGCGACACGCCCGAGCAACGGGTCGCGATTTGCCTGGGTGATGTCCGCATTGCTGCCCAGCGTCTTGCCCCACGTGAAATTCGGCAGAGAATAGAACTTCTTATAAAAAACCGGGAAATCGTTGATCGTGGAAGTCGCCAGCTTGGCAAGATCGCGCGCGGTGACATACGTCACGCCATTGTCCGGCCAGCCGTTCGCGGTGCCGAAATGACTATTGGTTAGGCCGAGTTCCTTGGCCTTCTGGTTCATCAGACTGACGAACGCGGGTTCGGTGCCCGAAATACCTTCCGCCAGCACGACGCAGGCATCGTTGCCCGACAAGGTGACGATGCCCTTGAGCAAATTCTCGACGCTGACATGCTCGCCGGTCGACAGGAACATGGTCGATCCAGCCTCCGGGCCGTGCCACTTCTGCCAAGTCTCCGGACGGACCTCATACTGATCGCCCAGCTTGATCTTGCCTTCCTTGAGCAGATCGAACGCGACATAGACCGTCATCATCTTGGCCAGCGACGCGGGGGGCATCCGGCGATCCGGATCTTTCGCATACAATACAGCCCCGCTCGACGTATCGACCAGAAAGGCGACCGGCGCGGGCGTGTCGAACGGCGGGGCTGCGGCGATGCTCGGGCAGGCGATGCCGGCAGCGAGGGCGGCGGTGGCGAGCAGCTTTTTCATGGGCAACGGATCCGTACGCTTGGGTTACTGGGTGGTCTGAATGACTCGCGCGTCGCCATAGCCGCGCCGAGCGACCGCGTCACGCGCCTGATGCGCCGCCGCCGCGCTGCCATAAGGTCCGAGCTGGACGCGGTGAACCTTGCCGGCGGAAACGACGCGGCCAGCACCAAGGCTGGACGCCAGCACCGCCGCGCGCGCGCTCGACGACAGCGCCGCGACCTGGACGTACCATCCGGGACCGGCCTTTTTCTCAGGCGCTGGTTTCTCAGGCGCTGGCTTGGCCGAGACGGGACGCTGCGGCGCCGGGCTGGGCTGGGACGGCTTAACCGAGGTCGGGCCTTTGGCATCACCTTGACGATCCCCCGGTGTGGAATAGCTGGCGCCCGGCTGGACCGCGTGGCGTGGTGCCGGTTTCGCCGCTGCCGCGCTGATATGCTTTTCGGGAGTGACGAGCGGCGGTGGAGGTGGCGCGACCGCGACAATCGGCAGCCGTTTGCGCAGCGCGACCAGCAGCCCCGCCGGCGCGTCGCTACGCGGCGATGCGGCCTGTTTGGCACGCAGCGCGCCCTCATCCTGCGCGCTGGGAACGATCGGGCGGATTCGGACCGCAACCCTTTCCCCGGCGACGCCCAGCGCATGCGCGGCGCCCGGAGACAGATCGGCGACAGTCGCTCCGCTTGTGGTCCGGGTGGTCACCGACGCGATGATCGTCCTGCCCGTGTCGAGCGCAGTCAGTTCGACGAACGATCCCGGCGGAAGCACGTTGCTGGCGATCGCGATCACGCCCGGCTCGGCCGCTCCGCCCACCGCGGCATATCCTACCGCGTCATAGTGCTGATCGCCCGACGTGCCGCGCGGGCCCGCCGCCTGTGCGACATCGGGAGGCGGCTGATCTCGCGACGTGGTCGGTTGCGCAGCGCGTTCGGGCACCGCCTTTGCCGGCACATGTTGCGGCGCGGCTGCGCCGGCCAGAAGTGCGGCTAGCACGAACACGCTACTGCTCGACGGCGTCGGCGAGCAAGCCGACCGACAACGCATAGAAATTCGAGCAATTGTAATCGAGAATGACCCGGTAATTCCCGGTCAGCAGGTAAGCGGTACGCCCTGGACCGTCCGGCTCGAGCAGCGTCGCCATGACGCCATCGCCGGGCCAGGCGCGCGAAACCGGCACGATGCCCGTGGCGCGCCATTCGGCCATCGTGCGCCACGCGCTGTGGCGCGCGAACACCTTGGCACAACGCGGCGACAGCAAGCGGTTGGTGATCTGATTGCGATCGAAGCTAGCCGGCACGGTGACTGCCAGTCCCCATGGCTGGCCCGCGCGCCAGCCGGCATTGGCGAAATAGTTACCGATCGAGGCCAGCGTGTCGGCATCGCTGGTCCAGATATCGGCTCGCCCGTCGCCATCCCCATCGCGCGCGAGGCGAAGATAGATCGAGGGCAGGAATTGCGGCCCGCCGGTCGCGCCGGCCCAGCTGCCCTTGAGCTGATACAGCGGCACGCCGCGATCGACCATCTTGAGCGAATCGACGAATTCTTGCGCAAACAGATCGCGCCGTCGCCCGTCATAGGCGAGCGTGGCCAGCGCGCGGGGCAGGTCGAACCCGCCCATCACCTTGCCATAGCTCGTTTCGTTACCCCAGATCGCCACCATGATCGATTCGGGCACACCGGTCTGCTGTTCGACGCGCTGAAGGCGGTAGCGCTGCGCCTGATAGGCGCCACGCCCCTGCGCGATGAGCGCCGACGTGAGATGCTTGGCCTTGTACGGCGCGAAATCCGGGACGGACGCATTGGGATCGCCGCCCGGCTGCGCGCGATCGAGCTCCACCACGCGCGGATTGAGCGTCAACGTCGGAAAGACCGCCGCGATCGTCGCCGCGCTGACGCCTTGTGCTTGCGCCTGCGCGCGCAACGTCGTCAGATAAGACTCGAAACCGGCATCATCCTGCGCCGCGACCGGTGCCCCGATGCCGAGGCAGACGCCCAGCAACAGCGCCCACTTGCCCATTTTTCCCTTGCTTGCTCGCTGTCCCTGCATCGACGGACCTTGCCACACCCGAAGGGTGCAATGAAACCCCAGCTATCGCATGACTTGCACGAAATAGCGTGGGCGCTCTATGCGCGGCATCAGCGCGGAGAGGTGGCCGAGTGGTTTAAGGCAGCGGTCTTGAAAACCGCCGTGGGTTTACGCTCACCGTGGGTTCGAATCCCACCCTCTCCGCCATTCCGTCGCCGGTGGCGTTATCGAGCAGTCAGGCTCGCAAACGCAAAGTCGTCGAGCGGCTCGCTGAACTGGCAGCCAGCCTCATACTCGTCCGCCCACATGATCTTTGCGGCTATCTGCCCGAGCCTCGGCAGGGTCAGCCAGATCACCGATCCCTTCACAAGCGGCGAATAGGTCATCAGCCGCGCACCGTGGAGCGACAGATCCGACACCTTGCACAAGGTGCGATCGAGCCCGCCCCGCCCGAGCTTGGCGTCGAGCGACACCGGCGCGCGCGGGCTGCGGCGCCGGTTGAGCGTGGCTGGTTCGTATTCGGCGGCGATCATGACCATTCCCCGTCCTGCGACTTGGGAACAGCCTATGCCGCGATGGCTAACGCGCCGTTAACGACGCGCGCCGGACCGCTGTTACTTTTTGAGCGTAAGCCCGCCGAAGCGCTTGTTGAAGCGCGCGACCTGTCCGCCCGAATCGAGCATCGTGCCGCGACCACCGGTCCAGGCCGGATGCGCCAGTGGATCGATGTCGAGCGTCATCAGGTCGCCCTCCTTGCCCCAGGTCGAGCGAGTCTCGAACTGTGTCCCGTCGGTCATCTGCACCTTGATGGTGTGATATTCGGGATGGATATCTTTCTTCACGTCGAATTCTCCGGGAGATGCCGCTGGTTTCCGACCAGCAGCGAAGGCGCGGCCCGTAGCAGAGCCGCGCGCATGTAGCAATGTCGAGCCGATCAGGCCTTCGGCGGATCGGCGATCATCGCGGTGAAATTGGCTTCCGCCGCCAACTGGCCGTCGATCGTCGCGCGGCCAGCGAACTTGCACACGCTCGAACGCTTCTGAACGAATTCGACGTCGAGCTTGAGCAGCACACCCGGTTCGACCGGCTTGCGGAACTTCGCGCCGTCGATCGCCATGAAATAGACCAGCTTCCCTGATCCGGCGAGGCCAAGCGATTCGACCGCGAGAACGCCGGCGGCCTGCGCCAGTGCCTCGACGATCAGCACGCCCGGCATGATCGGCCGCCCAGGGAAGTGCCCCTGGAAAAAGCTTTCGTTGATCGTCACCGCCTTGATCGCGGTGATCGACCGGTCGGGGATCAACTCCTCGACACGATCGACCAAAAGCATCGGATACCGGTGGGGCAACGCCGCCATGACCCGCCCAATATCGAGCGGGCCAAGCGATGCCGCCGATCCGGCGTCGCTCACCGGCCCGTGGGCTTCTTGCCGGTGGGCGCGGGCACCTTGGCTCCGGCCGCCGGCGCAGGCGCGTTGCCTCGTTGCGCGGCCTGCGCCGCCACGGCCTGCTCATATTGCTGGAGCAGCTGCACCGCCTGCTGCGACGGTTGCCAGTTGGCCGGCGCCGCGATGCTCACGCTGGGCACGGTGCGATCCAGTTCAGCTTTGATGTCGCCTGTGACGTCCGCCGATGGCTGCGCATATTGCACCCCTCCCGCAGACAGCAGGAGGCCGATCTTCTTGTTGGCCACCACGCTATTCGCCGCCGCGCTATACTTCTGCGCGATCTGCTCGATCACATAGAGCCGCGCGCGGGTAATCGGTGTCGAAATGCGGCCGATATCCTGTTCGCCGGTCTGACGAGCGGTGGCATATTGCTGCAACACCGGGTTCTTGGCGTTCTGGGCGACGGCGAGTTCGGCGTCGGAGATCTGGCCGTCATTGTTCGTGTCGATCGGCTTGAGCATCGCCGTCAGCTGGGTTTGCAGCTGTTGCTGGCGCGCCACGACC
>JBDSKT010000318.1:0-8249 GCA_039916765.1 Sphingomonas sp. | reverse complement strand
CGGCGAGGCGTTGGCGCTCGGCCTCCTTGGCGGCGCGCGCATCGTCCTTGGCCTGCGCGGCGGCGGCCTTGTCGGCATCGGTCTTCGCCGCGGCTTCGGCAGCGGCGGCGGAAGCCTCGGCGGTCTTGGCTGTGAGCAGTTCGGCGGCGGACTCGCGGTTGAGCAGCGTGTCGTATTTGGCGCCGATCGGATCGGTCTGGATCATCACGGCGCGTTCTTGCGGCGTGACCGGGCCGACGCGGCTCGCTGGCGGTTTGATGAGCGTGCGCTGGACCGGCGCTGGCGCGCCGTCGGGTTGGAGCAGGGAAACGAGCGCCTCACCGACCTTCAACTCGGTGATCGCGGTCGCGACATCGACGCCTGGGTTGGCGCGAAACGTATCCGCCGCGGCCTTGACCGCCTGCTGGTCGCGCGGGGTGAAGGCGTTCAATTTGTGCTGGACGCGGTTGTTGAGCTGCCCCGCCACCGCATCTGGAATGTCGATCGGGTTCTGCGTGATGAAATAGATGCCGACGCCTTTCGAGCGGATCAGCCGGACAACCTGCTCGATCTTGTCCTCCAGCGCCTTGGGGATATCGTCGAACAGCAGGTGCGCTTCGTCGAAGAAAAAGCAGAGCTTGGGCTTGTCGGGATCGCCGACCTCCGGAAGGTGTTCGAACAGCTGCGACAGCAACCAGAGCAGGAAGGTCGAATAGAGCTTCGGGCTCTGCATCAACTTGTCGGCGGCGAGGATATTGACGATGCCCCGACCCTTGTCGTCGAGGCCGATAAAGTCGTCCATCGCCAGCGCCGGCTCGCCGAAGAAATGGTCGGCGCCCTGCGAGCGGAGTTGAAGGAGCGAGCGCTGGATCGTGCCGACACTCTGCTTGGACACGTTGCCATATGTCACGGTCAGCTCGTCGGCGCGGTTCGCGACATCGGCGAGGGTGGCTTGCAAGTCGTCGAGGTCGAGCAGCAGCAGATCGTCCTTGTCGGCGACGGTGAAGGCGATGGTCAGCACGCCCTCCTGCACCTCGTTCAGGTCCATGAGGCGCGAGAGGAGCAGCGGACCCATTTCCGACACGGTGGTGCGAATCGGGTGGCCCTGTTCGCCGAACAGATCCCAGAACTGCACCGGATTGTCGGCATAGGCCCAATCGGTGAAGCCGATTTCCTTCGCCCGCGCGGCGAACGTGTCGTGCATCTTGGCGGTCGGCGAGCCGGCCATGGCGAGGCCGGACAGATCGCCCTTCACGTCGGCGACGAAGCACGGCACGCCGGCGGCGGAAAGCCCGTCGATGATCCCCTGGATGGTGACGGTCTTGCCGGTGCCGGTCGCGCCGGCGATCAACCCGTGGCGATTGGCGCGCTTCAGTTTCAGCGCCTGGGGGTCCGCCCCCCCGTCGCCCGCGCCGATGAAGATGCTGGTTGTGTCCGCCACGCGCTTTCTCCCGAAAAGCAAAACCGCGCCTCCGCCGTGGCGAAGACGCGGTTTGTCTAAGACGCGGCGGCCGCGAAGGCCAGCCTCACTTCTTGAGCTTGACCCCGACGAAGATCGGCGGGTTCTTACCGCGCACGACCAGCAACGCGACCTGATCGCGGCTTGCCGCCTTGGCCTGCGACACCACCGCCGCAAGCGCCGCCGGGGTCGTGGTCGGCTGGCCGTTGGCGGAGACGATCACGTCGCCACGCTTGAGCTTCTGCCCGGCATCGCTCGATGCATCGGTGCTGCCGATCACGACGCCGTGCACCGTCGAATCGACCCCGACGGATTGCGCGATCTGCGGGGTCAGCACCTGCACGGTCAGGCCCAGCGCGTTGTTGGCGGGCGGCGGGGTGGGCGTAGATCCGCCGCTGCCATCGTCGTCGCCGAAGCCGTCGCTGCCTTGCGCGCCGCTGGTTGCCGCGAGCGCATCCTCCGATGGCCGGGTGCCGATCGTCACGGGCAGCGTCATCGCCTTGCCCTGGCGGATCAGATCGACCGGCACGCGCGTACCCGGCGGAACGTTGGCGACGAGGTAGCTGAGCGATTGATCCGGCGTCACGTCCTTGCCGCCCACGCGCACCACGACGTCGCCGACCAGGATCCCAGCCTTGGCCGCGGCCTCGCCGGGCTGGACCGTGCGGATCAGTTCGCCGTGGTTCTTGGGCAGGCCGAACGAGGCGGCGAGATCGTCGTCGATCGGCTGCGGGCCGATGCCGAGATAACCGCGCGCGATCTTGGTGCCCTTCATCAGCTGATCGATCACCGGACGCGCGTCTTCCGCCGGAATGGCGAAGCCGATGCCGATATTGCCGCCCGACTGTCCGGCGAAGATCTGCGAGTTGATGCCGATGACGTTGCCGTTCATGTCGAACATCGGGCCGCCCGAATTGCCCTGGTTGATCGCGGCATCGGTCTGGATGAAGCGATCATACGCGCCGCCGCCGGTGACGCGGTGCAGCGCCGAGACGATGCCGGCGGTAACCGTCGAGCCGATGCCGAACGGGTTGCCGATCGCTATCACCCAATCACCCACGCGGGCATGGTTTGAATCGCCGAACTTGACGTAGGGCAGGTTGGTCGCGTCGATCTTGAGCAAAGCGAGATCGGATGTCGGATCGCGCCCGATCAGCTTGGCCTTATACTCCTTGCGGTCGATCATGATCGCGGTGATCGAATCGACCGTCGCACCCTTTGCGCCGGGGGCGACGACGTGGTTGTTGGTAACGATATAGCCGTCTGGCGAGATGATGAAACCCGACCCGAGCGAGGTCGCCTCGCGCGTGACAGGCTGGCCGCCGCCGCCGCCCTGGCCGCCGTTCATCTGGTTGAACAGCTCGCCGAACGGCGTGCCCGCGAACGGGTTGGCCGGCGTGGTCTGCGTGATGTGCTGGCTGGTGGAGATGTTGACCACCGCCGGCTGTAGCCGCGCGACCATATCCGCAAAGCTCATGGGCGCGCCGGAACGGGGTGCGGAGGCGGCGATCGCGCCGGGTTCGTTCTGGGCGGACTGGCCGCCGCCCGGAGGCTGCAACGTTACCGCGGCAGCCGCGCCGCTGAGCAGAAGGGCACCGGTGATGGCATAGGCGTAACGCACGTGGGCTTGTTCCTCTCGTCTGCCAAATGGCAATTCCCGCTATCTCGCGCGGCGATGCTGAACGGCGATTGAATATGAACGGTTAGACAGGTGTTGCGGGCTCATTTGCCCCCGGTAAATTCTTTCAGATACGCATTGTTCGGCGACAGGATGATATTCGTCGATCCCGAAGGCGCCGGGCCGCCATCGACCCCGAAGGTGTGCCGGTAGGACTGCATCGCGCGGTAGAAATCGTAGAATTGCGGATCCTGGTTGAACGCCGTCGCGTAAACGTTCGCCGCCTGCGCCTCGGCATCGGCGCGGATGATCTGCGCCTGCTTGGCGCCCTCCGCGCGGATCGTCAGCGCCTGCTGCTGGCGCTCGGTCTGCATGCGCTGCAAGGCACTGTCGAGCGGGCTACCGTCGGGCAAGTCGGCATGCTTGATGCGCACATCGACGATCTGGACGCCATATTGTCCCGCGAGCCGTTGCAGCCGGGTCTTGATATTGTCCATCACCTGATCGCGCTCCGGGCTGAGCAGGGTGGCGAAGGACTGATTGCCGAGCTCGTTGCGGATCGACGTGCCGAGCAGCGGACGCAGCGCATCGGTCACGCCCTGCTCGCTTCGCGCCGTCACCACCATGCGAAGCGGATCGACCACGCGAAAGCGCGCATAGGCATCGACCTCGAGCGGGATGCGATCCGACGACAGCACCTGCTGGTGGTCGTAATCGACATCGAGCACGCGCTTGTCGACCCACACGATGCGGTCAAGCAGCGGCACCTTGGCAATGAGGCCGGCGCCGGTATCGCCGAAATCCTCGCGCGCGCTGTACGCATTCACCGTGCGTACCGGCTGCTCGAAGCGGAGCACCACCGCTTGGCGCGTTTCGGGCACGATCGTCAGCGTGCTGGCGAGTATGATCAATACGAGCAGCGTAATGACCCCGAGAGCGATCGGGTTGCGATAGCCGGTCAAGGTCATTTGGCTGCTCCCGCATCGGGCGCATCGGGCAGCTTGCGCGCGCCGCCGAGCGGCAGGTACGGCATCACGCCGGGCGTCTCCACGATCGTCTTGTCGCTCTTGGCCAGCACTTCCTCCATCGTCTCGTAATACATGCGACGGCGCGTAACCTCGGGTGCGAGCTTGTACTGGCTATAGACCTTGTCGAACTGCGCCGCCTCGCCCTCCGCCTTGCGAACGAGCTGCTGGGCATAACCCTGCGCCTGGTTCTTGAGCGCGACCGCATTCTGCTGCGCGGCGGTGACGTCGTTGAACGATTCCTGCACCTTCTGCGGCGGCGCGGCGCCGTTGATCGCGACGCCCTGGATGCGCACGCCGGAGCGATATTGATCGAGGATGCGTTGCATCCGCTCCTGGACCTGTACCTCGATCCGGCTCCGGCCGACCCCGATCGCGTCGTCCAGCGACATGTTCGCCACCACCTCGCGCATGACGCTTTCGGCGGTCGCCCGCACGGTCGATTGCTGATCCTTGATCTGGAAGACGAAATCCTCCGGGTTGGAGATGTTCCAGCGTACCGCGAACGACAGGTTGATAATGTTCTTGTCGCCGGTGATCATCAGATTCTCGGCGTCGCCGCCGTCGGGGAATTTCTCGGTGCGGATGTTCTGCACATCGACCTTGGTGACGGTCATGATCGGGGCGGGCAGCGTCACCTGATAACCGGGATCGAGCGTGGTGTAATACCGCCCGAACACTGTCACCACGCCGCGCTGGCCCTGGCCGATCGGGTGGACGCTGGTCAGCACCAGCCATGCGGCGACCAGCAGCGCCGCGCCGATCGCCCATAGCGTGCGCGGGCCGGGCGTTCCGGGAATGGTCGGGCGACCGCCACCGAGACCGCCGCCACCACCGCCATTGCCCCGCGCACGGCGCAGCAATTCGTCGAGCGCGCTTGGCCCTGGCGCGCGCTTGCCGCCCGGCGGCACCGTCCAGGGATTGCGCGGGCCGTCGGTGCCCTTGCCGGCCCCTTTGTCGGCGCCGTCGTCACTGCCGGAACCCCAGGGGTTCTTGGGCTTGTCGGCATTCATGATGGCGGGGCGGCCGCGCCAGCCCGAAAGGATCGTCATGACCCCTTTATAAGAGGGCGCGACGGGAAAAACAGTGGCAAGCGATGCCGCTGCGTCTATCGCGGCGCGATGACCGATAACGATACACTCTCGGCCGCCGTTTCCGGCGCTGTTTTCGCCGTTGCCGGCGGCCGCGCGACCTGCCGCGTCGAAGGCGGCCGGGCGAGCATCATCCTCGATGTAAGCGGGCTCGACCAGATGGCGCGAGACGATCTCGAGGCGCGGACGCGAACGGCGGCGCAAGGCCTGGCGGGCGTGCAAACGGTGCGAATCGCGCAGACCAGCGAACGCGTGGCCCGCCGCTCGATCGCGGTGGCCAGCGGCAAGGGTGGGGTGGGCAAATCCACCGTCTCGGCCAATCTCGCCATCGCGCTGCACCGGCTGGGGCGACGCGTCGGGTTGGTCGATGCCGATATCTATGGTCCCTCGCAGCCGACCTTGATGAACGTGGAGGGATCAAAGCCGGTCGCGCGCGAAAAATTGCTGGTGCCGGTCGAGACGCCGTACGGCGTTCCGCTGCTGTCGATGGGTCAGCTCGTCGCGCCGGGCAAGGCGATCGCGTGGCGCGGGCCGATGGCGGCGGGCGCGCTCGGGCAGCTCGTCGATGCCGATTGGGGGCAGGCGGACACGCTGGTGATCGACATGCCCCCCGGCACCGGCGACGTGCAATTGACCATGATCCAGAAGCACCGTCCTGCCGGCGCGGTGATCGTCTCGACCCCGCAAGACCTCGCGCTGATCGATGCGCGTCGCGCGATCGACCTGTTCGCGCAGGCCGGCATACCGGTGATCGGCCTCGTCGAGAACATGGCGGGGTATGAATGCCCGCATTGCGGAGGACTATCGGACCCGTTCGGCCGCGGCGGCGCGGAGGCGGCGGCGGCGGAACTGGGGGTGGACTTCCTCGGCCGCATTCCGCTCGACATCGCGATCCGCGCCGCCTCTGACGCAGGCGCGCCGCCTGCCGCCGGGAACGGCGCGGACGGCGTCGCGTTCAACGCCGTGGCGCAGCGCGTGCTGCACTGGATGACCGGGAACCGCTGATGCCGCTGACCACCGATGCCGAGATCAAGGCGCTGCTCGAGGAAACCCGCACCGTGGCCTTGGTCGGTGCCTCCGATCGGCCCGACCGGCCGTCTTACCGCGTGATGAAGACGATGCAGGACCACGGTTACCGCGTCATCCCGGTCAACCCGCAGATCACCGGAGAGCATGTCCACGGCGAGTTCGTCTTTCGCGACCTGGCACAGCTTGGCGACCGGATCGATCTGGTCGATATCTTTCGCCAGTCGGCCAAGGCCGGCGAGGCGGTCGATCAGGCCATCGCGGCGGGGGCGAAGGCGGTGTGGATGCAGCTGGGCGTGACCGACGAGGCCGCCGCGGCGCGCGCAGAAGCCGCCGGGCTCAAGGTCGTGATGGATCGCTGCCCGGCGATCGAACTGCCCCGCCTAGGGATCGCCAAAATCGCCCCCTAAGCGGCGTCGCACAGCCGGCAGGGTTATGATACGCCGCCGATAACGGGAGACGACGATGCCGCTGTGGATCCTTCTCGCGCAAGCCGCGGCCGCGACCGCGGCTCCCCAGACGGCGGCGGCCAGGGCGGCGCCCTCCGCGCTGCCGGTGCAGTCATTCTCGATCCTCGTGCCAATTCCGAACGAACCCTGCGTGCCGCCGCGCATACACCCGAAAGATCCGGGTGCGCGGGGCGACGACATCGTCGTGTGCGGACGCCCGCTGCCCTCGCAGAAGCTGCCCTATCGCGACGAGATCGTCCCGGACCATCCGGTGCCTTCCAACCCCGACATGTCGGGCGCGGGAGCGTCGGCAGCGACCAGCCCGGTTTGCGGCGCGCGGAGCGGCGGCTGCCCGGCCGGGATCGACATGTTCGGAGCGGGGACGGCGCTCGTCAGGCTGGTGCAAAAAGCGGTGGCGCCGAACAGTTGCTGCGAGGATGCGGGTGAGGGCACGAACCCCATCGCGCTCGCCAAGGATATGGTCGGCGGCGTAACGCACGCCTTTCGCAAGAAGCCGGACAAGTCCAATCGAGTGTCAATCCCGCTCGACGATGCCGAACCGAAGGGCCAGATCCTGCCCTAGATCCATCCTACCCCAGAATATGCATCCATAGCGGCGGGCCGGTCAGGCTTTGTGATCCGCGCAACTTCTCGATTGCATGGGCGACCGCGCGCTCCGGTCCCTCGTGGGTGACGATCGCGACGAACACGCTGCCGTCGGGATTGGAACCGCGTTGCATCAGGCTCTCGATCGACACGCCGGCATCGCGCATTGCGGCGGCGATCTCGGCCAGCACGCCGACCTTGTCCGCCACCGCGAAGCGTAGATAGGCCCGGCCGCGCCGCTCGCCGCTGTCGGCCGCCTTGTGCGCGGCAAGCGCGTCGGCCGGCATGGCATAAGCGGGGCCGAACTCACCGCGCGCGATATCGATCAGGTCGGCCACCACCGCGCTCGCGGTTGGGCCATCACCTGCACCCGCGCCCTGGAACAGCAATCGCCCGACGAAATTACCTTCTGCGACCACCGCATTGGTCGCGCCGGTGACATGCGCGAGCGGATGATCGAGCGGCACCAGGTGCGGGTGAACGCGCTGGAACAGCCCGCGCGGTCCGTCCTCGGCCAGCCCGAGCAGCCGCACGCGGTAACCAAGCGCCGCCGCCTCGGCGATGTCGGCCGCGAGAACGTGGCGGATTCCGGTCGCGGCGACATCGTCGAATGCCGGGCGCGTGCCGAAGGCCAGGCTGGCGAGGATCGAAAGCTTGTGCGCGGCATCGATCCCATCGATGTCGAACCCCGGATCGGCCTCCGCGAAGCCAAGCGCCTGTGCCTCGGCGAGCACGTCGCCGAAGTCGCGACCCTCCGCCTCCATCTTGGACAGAATGAAATTGCAGGTCCCGTTGAGGATGCCGTAGACCCGCGACAAGGCATTGGCCGCGGCGCCCTCGCGCAGCCCCTTCACTATCGGAACACCGCCGGCGACCGCCGCCTCGAACTTGAGTGCGACATTGGCCGCTTCCGCCGCGCGTGCCAACTCAAGCCCATGATGCGCGAGCATTGCCTTGTTGGCGGTGACGAAGCTTCTTCCCGCGGCAAGCGTCGCC
>JBDSKT010000317.1:0-9286 GCA_039916765.1 Sphingomonas sp. | reverse complement strand
TGGATTCGCCGGGTCGACCCATTCGTTCCAGGCGTCGCAATGTGCCGTGAAGTGCCGCATGTCCGTGAGCCAGACTTGTGCCGTGAGCAGATTGGATTTGTTGGTGCCCGCCATCGCGAGCAGCCGGTCGATCGTACCAAGTACCTGTCGCGTCTGGCTCTTGATGTCACCGAGCGACGCGACGCGGTCGCCATTGGCGAGATGTGGCGTCACGCCCGCGGTGTAGACCATGTCGCCGCGCGCTACCGCATAGCTGATGCGCGGCACGTCGATGCCCGGAGTCGTCACTTCATACCGCTCGATGCGAGACTCACGGAGCGACGCTCGCGCGTCTCCACTGCGTGTGCTCAGCGTCGCACCAGTTCCGGCCATTGCTGCGATTCCAGCGAACGCGCGTCTGGTCAAATCAGCCGTCACTGCTTCTGCCGGCCGGATTGGACGTGCAAAGGAATTGGCGCAGATGATGCCGCTTCAGTCAGGAAATCCGCGAGGACATCGTACAGCTGGAACCGTTCGGCCTCATACTGAATGGTGTGGCTAGCATGACCGATTACCGTCAGCCGGCGATGCGGCGCGTTTCGTAACGCGGCCAGCAACCATTGTGCGCCGGGCAACGTCGCGACCTGATCGGTTTCGCCCATTACGATCAGCGTGTCCGAACGGATCATGCTTGGATCGTACGGGAAGCGAGCGCTTGCAACCTCGGCGCCGTCCGCGGTCGGCCCGTTCGGCACGCGCACGCTCGGCGGTGTGCGGGTCCGACTAGCCGGGTCGCTGTCGAGAAAGTCTTTCGCCCACGCCTCATACATTGACGAGTCTAGGAGCGACGGTGGTCCCGCTTGTTCCGCCCAGGACGAAAAGCGCGCCCAAAGATCCTGAGGCGTGACGAGGCGGTAGGCCGGAACGCTTTGTGGCGCGGCGCCGCCCGAAAAGGGTGTGATCGGGCCGAACAGGACCAGCCGCGCAATCGTTTCGGGATGGTGAGCGGTATAGATGCCCGCTGCCAGGGAACCTTGGGAATCACCGATCAGCATGATTGGTCGACCGCCGCCATGACGGCGAAGAAATGTAATCGCCGCGTCGACTTGCTCGGCGGCCATGGCGGCTCGATTGAGCGGCGCGTTTGCCGAGGCCGGTTCTGCCATTTCCAGAAAGCGATCGGACTTTCCAAACCCGTAGAAATCAAGGCCCCACACATCCAGGCCACGCTTCGCCAGGGCACCAATCATCGACTCGCCGCCGAACGGATAAGCTGCGTTGCCCGATTGCGGGACGTTCGTCCCGTGAAGGATCAGCACGATCGGCGTGTCCGGCCGCGCGACCGGCGGGGCTATATGCGTTAGCGCGAGCTTTAAGCCCGTGATGGGTCCGTCGGTGCGAACGATCTCAGGCCGCGGGGAACCGGGCGATGCCGAGACGGTTGCGGGTGCGACCGAAAGGCACGCAGAGGTGGCTACCAGTAATGCGCAGCGAGAGCGAAAAGTGGTCATCGGATCGATCCCTGATCGTTGAGAGCTAATCGATAAGACGATTCGATTGCGTCAATCTAGACAGCTGTTGTACTGGTACAATCCGATGATCTGGAACCCATCGTCGCTCTCTGTGGGGAAACCGGCCTATATCGCGCTGGCGGACCTGATCGCCGATCGGATCGGCAATGGCGACCTGATTCCGGGCGCGCGGCTGCCGACCGTACGCGTGCTTGCCGGATTGCTGCGCATCGCCCCCGCAACCTGCCTGCGTGGCTATGCCGAAGCGCAGGCGAGGGGGCTGATTATCGGCGGCGTCGGGCGCGGGACATTCGTGCGGGAGCTTGGCGATCTCAATCCGCACGCCCGCGCGCAGTTTGCGGTGCGCGGCTTCGCGGCGGCTGGCATTTATGATTTGCGCTCGAACGTCGTGCCGGGTCCGTCGGAATGGGATACCGACGAAGGGCTTGAAGCGCTGTTGCCCTCACCGCGCGTTCGCCGCGACATTTTGGCGACCGCCTACACGCTCGCAGATTCGACCGAGCCGCCATCGCTTCGTCATGCGGGCGCGGACTGGGCACGACGTTGCGGCGTCGATGCGGCGCCGAAATCGATCCTGATCGCCGCGGGCGGCCAGCACGCCATCGCCGCGGCGCTCTGCGCGATACGGCGCGACGACGCACCGTTGGCGGTGCCCGAGACCACCAACTCGGGCGTGTTAGCGGCTGCAAGACTGTTCGGCATTCCCCTCGTCCCGGTGCGCATCGATCGGGAGGGGATAGATCCTGTCCACTTAGAGCTGGTGTTTCGTAAATCTAGGCCGTGTGGATTCTATTGCGCTCCCGCCGGCGGCAATCCTATTCCGACGCTCCTGTCGCTCGAGCGGCGTCTCGCGATTGCGCGAGTGACGGAACACTTCGGCGCGTGGATTGTCGAGGATGACGCGCCGGGTCTACTAGTCGACAGGCAACATCCGCCGATCGCCGCGCTGGCCCCACACCGTACGTTGTGGCTCGCCAGCGTTGCGCAATCGCTTGGGTTCGGGTTCAGATTGGGTTTCGCGCGAGTTCCTGGCGATATGGAGCGCGGAATGCAGGAAGCATTGCGCGTCCTTGCCTGGACGGGAGCGACCCCCGGTGCATTGCTTATGGCGGAAGGCCTGCGGAGCAAAATCGTCGACACAGTCTTGATGGCCCGACGCCAAGCCATTGCGCGGCGCCATGCGATCGTGGCCGAGACGTTGCGATCGAAAAACTGCGTGATGCAGTCCGGTATTCCCTATATCTGGTTCGAAACTCCGTCGGGATGGCGGCCTGGTGCGTTTCATACGGCGTTATTGGCGAACGGCGTGTCGACGGCACCGGCTACGCAATTTGCCGTCGATGAGGGGCGTGTGAAGCGCGGAGTGCGATTGTCGTCGGCACCGCATCTCTCACCAGATCATTATGCCGATGCCCTGAAACGCGTCGCTGCAATCGCCGCTCAACCTAGCCGTTACAAAGCATGTTGAACGTTCGATCCGTTCTTTACCAAAAATGGGGCAGGTTTGCGCCCTAAATCCCGTCATTCGACGCCGTTTCTACCAATCCCGAAAGCAGCCAATTTTTTTCCGTAGCTGAGCGTCGATTATCCTTAATCGCGGATTATGACGCGCGATTTGGCTAACCGCCCGCGGTTCTGGCAATTGTAAAATGATCACGACAGCGTTCGGATCGGCAGTATTGAACGTCTGAAATGGAACTGACTCGGCACAGCCACGCCTATCTCCATGCGAGCAACTAGTCGGCAATTGCCTCGAAATCGAGATGGTCGGTGTCGAAACCTCGGGGGCCGGGGATGGCTGCAATAGCACGATCGCGAATTTGCGGGATTGGCGAAACATCGACCACCGTCTGGCCAGAGCCATCAAGTGTGACGCGTTGGTCGCCAGCGAACAGGACCATGCCACGCAGACTCCCTGGAGCATAATGGACAATGAGTTGATAGCCTTTGGGGGCGTTGCAATATTCGTGCAGCGCGCCAAGCCCGATCGCATCACCAGTCGGCATACCTGCGCTTGCGGCACCGTAAGTGATCGAGCACCGCACCGGCACTACATAGCTAAGCGTGACGCCATAATTAGCGGCGTGCGCAACCGAACAGGCGACGATCGTGGACAACATCGCCGCCACTTTGATGAATTTGCGCACCATTGAGGCCTCTCTCATTGCTGCCCGCAATTAATACGGGTTATTATTTAAGCATGGGTAAAACTTCAGACAGTTCGACATGACATTCATTGAACAACATCGCCGACTTCTTCGTTATCAATGTTCATTGAGTTGATTGAGTAGTTTAAATGTGATGATAAATTCCTTCCGCCTAAGGTTAATAATAATTAAATTCTACTGGTTTAGGAGCGATTAGCTTAGCGGAAATTTCTCGATTTATGCGCGAACTTCGAGTTTCGCCTGTCGGGACTTCGCCAGAAATCCGGTCGATAAACGGGCATGACCCGAATTCGCACACCCACTTCATCGGTAACCAATAGTTTGACTCGACTCATGGGTTGATTTCGCGTCAGGCAGTTAATCAGACGTTAATGAGATTCGGGCGGGGGCATGTTTGTGAGGGGGCGCATCTCTGGTGCTGTTGTGCTGTGCGCCTCCCTTTGTTGCGCGCTTTTTCCAGTTGAGGCATCCGCTGACACGATCGACGGGGTTAAGGCGCTATCGATCGAGATAGGGGGGCATATCTCGCAGCATTGCTCGATGGGCAGCATTCCCAGTGTTGCGCTCGGCAATCTCGAAAGCACGCAGCGCATCCGCGCAACGCGTGTAGCGCTCGATTGCAATGTTCCGATTGATGTTCATGTCAGTGCCACAAACGGCGCGCTGACCAACACGCTTTATCCGGTGGGCCAAGGTCCCTACGCTGGCAAGCTGAACTATCAGATCGGCTTCGTCCTGCCGGTGCGCAGGCCGGATCCAGGCGTGGTCACCAGATCTTTTCGCAGCGCCGATCTCATCGGCGGTCAGGACTTCAACAGCAACGGCGGCATCGCGATCGACGGCATGGCGCTGGCGATCGAGCTGGCGCCGGTAACGCATGGCGAGGGCGCGCTGCTCGGCGGCGACTATTCGGAGACCATCGTAATCACCGTTACGCCTAGCTGAGGCAAGCACGGGATCGGTGCGACGCGGAGGCAGCCACGTCGAACTGTTGGAAGTTTCTGCCAAGGCTTTTGAAGGTCGCTACCTGAAAAAGTAATTTTACGAACGAACAAGGGAGACGTAAGAGTGAAGAAGATTTTTACCGCAAGTGTGGCAGTGTTCGCGCTGCTCAGCGCCACTGCCGCTTCGGCAACGACGCATTCGTTCTACCCGGGTGAATATGCACCGGGTTACCAGCCGCCAAGCTGGGGCGCCAATGGCGTCATCACCGACGACACCACCACCGCTACGCCAACCGTCACCAACAGCTTCACATTGACGGGCAACGTTGCAAAGGATTGCTCGTTCTTCGGCGGCAGCTCAACCTCGCATTCGATCCCGATGGGCGCAATTGGCGTGAAGAACGGCAATACCGAGAACGTGCCGACAGCCTTCAACCAGGCGGCCGATTTCTCGTTCGACCTCGGTACGACCAGCGCGGGCTGCAACTTCAACAACACCGTCACGGTGTCGAAGAGCGCGCAGGGCCTCGTCAACGCGGCCGCCGGTGGGTATGACAACACCCAGTTCACGGCGAACATCCCGTACAGCATCCTTGCTGGCCTGACCGGAACGACTAACACGGGCGCGGGCGCTGCGGGCGCCTACATCCCGATGACGGTTGCCGCCAATGCGGCGTCGAGCAGCGAGCATCTGGGAGCTTGGCGTTCGGCGTTCAACATGCGCGTCGCAGTTCCAGCTCAGACCTTGGGTCTGGTCGCCGGTACCTACACCGACACGATCACCGTCACGTTGGCGGTCGATACCGCTTAGTAAGCAAGAGTGTCAGGAATCGGGGAGGTGGCGGACAGGCCACCTCCCCGTTTTTTCGAAATGTTGCCTTGGCCCGATACAGGTGGGTATCCAGCGTTCTTCCGCAAAGCGACACATCGCACGCGGACTTGGGGGTAAAATGTCTAGTATCGGTGCCGTGCTGCGGCAGAACTGGCTTCGTCGCGTCGCCATTTTCCTTTTCCTGGCCCTCTCGCTGTCCACGATGGTCGAGGCCATGCGCGTCTCCCCGATGGTCGTGGAGATGACCACCGCCGGGGCTCGCGCATCCGCTCGCATTGAGGTCCAGAATGTCGGGGCCGCGTTGCTACCGTTCGAGACTCGCATCACGCGTCTCGACTATGATGCGCAGGGCCGCACTGTGGAAACGCCGGCCGACGCCGATTTCCTCGTTTTCCCGCCGCAGGGCAGCTTGCCGCCGAACGCGCGCCAGGTGATCCGTGTGCAATGGGTCGGCGCATCCGATCTTCCCGCGTCACAAAGCTACTACATGTCGGTCAACCAGTTGCCCGTTGCACTCGGACCGCAAAGTGGCACCGGCACCGGCGGCGAAGTTCAGATCGTCTATCACATGAAGGCGCTGATCACCGTCGCGCCGCCCAACGCCAAGCCCATGGTCCAGGTGACCGCGGCCGAGGCGCGTCTGGTGCAACCCAAGGCCGATCCCACCGCGACGAATGCGCCCCTGCCGGCTAAGGTGCCGGGGCTGTCGATCACGGTACGCAATACCGGCACGCGGTATGCGATGCTCGCAGGGGCGAGCTGGATCATCGACGGAAAGGGCACCGATGGACAGCCGATCCATCTCGAGCTGAGCCGTGACGATATGTCGAAGCTGATCGGTGTCGGTTATCTCGGCCCACTAAAGGGTGTCCGGACATTCGAATTCCCGACCGACAAGCCGTTCGCGCCGGGCTCGGTGAAGGTACGCTTTGGGAAATGACGCACGTGCGGGTTTTACTGCTGGCATCGGCGGTGACGCTATGGAGCGGCACTGCGGACGCGCAGGTGTCCGTGCCGCTGCCCGGCGCACGTCCATCGCCGGCGCCGCCGCGCGCAGCCCCCACCCTGCCGCCTGTAATGCCCGACACCGCACCGCCGCAGACCAGCGTGCCGCTGCCCTCGACCACGCCGCCGGCCACCGTTTCGCACAAGATCAATCCTTATAACCGGGATATCCAGCTTACCGTCCCGCTCACCTATCACGACAAGGTGCTGGGCGAGATCCCGATCCTGATCACCCGCGACGACCGCTTCGCAGTGTACCGCCCCGGTTTTCAGAAGCTGCTCGACGGACTGCTTAATCCCAACGGCAAAGTGAAGCTCGACGGCAAACTGGGCCAGCGCGACCGCTTTTTTCCCGAAGACCTCGCCGGCACCGGAATCTCGCTGCAATATGATCCCGAAAGCCTGTCGATCGTTGTGCTGTTCATCGAGCCGGGCGACCTGCAGGCGCAATCGCTGTTCGAGCGCCCCGACGTGGGGCAGGAACAACCTGATCTCCAGCCCGCCAAATTCTCCGGTTATGTCAATTTCAGCCTGTCGCAGAGCTACGACTGGAGCAATAGCGGGCAGCGTCAGGGACCGTCGGCTGCGATTTCGGGAGCGTTTCGCTACGGGCCGGTGGTGCTCGAGGGCGAAGGCCAGCTGATCGATCAGACCGGCAGCCTCAGTGGGAGCGGCGGCTATCAGTTCCAGCGCAATTTCCTGCGCCTCGTTTATGATCAGCCGCAGGATTATCGCCGCTGGTATCTCGGCGACCTGACCCCGGAAGTCCGCGCCGACCAGGGCTATGTTCAGCTTGGCGGGCTCGGCGTGTCGCGCCAGCGGCGCCGTTTCAACCTCGATCGTACCGCGATCCTGCAGGGCAACCGTCAGATCGTACTGCAGCGTGATTCGACGGTAAGCATCTATCGCAACGGCGTGTTGTTTCGCCAACAGCGCCTGTCAGCGGGGCCGTACGATCTCAGTTCGCTGCCGTTGCTCGCCGGCAGCAACGACGTCGAGGTGCAGGTGCGTGATGATTCTGGGAGAGTGCAGAACATATCGTATCAGAGCTATTCCGACCCAATCGACTTGGTTCCGGGCGACTACGAATACAGCGCCAATATTGGCTTCGTCGCCGACCGGCTTGGCGGGTCTCCCGCTTATGGCCGTGACATTGCCTTTACCGGCTTCTACCGCAAATCATTCCTCGATCGCCCCGCTATCGGCGTAGGGTTGCAACTCAGCCGAGACGTGCAGCAGGTCACCGGGCAGACCCAATTTTATTTGTTCAACAGTGGGCGGCTGCAATTCGATGGCGGGTTCAGTCATACCAAACTGGTCGGCAACGGCTATTCCGGTTCAATTTCCTATGACCAATCGTTCAATCGCGGCGAGTTGGTCGATTCCTTTGTGTTGCGCGCAGACTACGAATCACGCCACTTTGCCGGATTGGGCGCATCGACCCCAGATAATTCGAACGCCATCACCTTCACCGGCCAATACACGCGAGCGATTACCTTCAACCTGCTTGTCACCGCGACGGCCAACTACATCAAGAGCCGGGACGGGATCGGTGACAGTTATCGCTTCGGCGTTTCGACCGCTTATCGGTTCAATCCACGCTGGAGTGTTCGCGTAGGCGGCGACTACGCCCGCTTCTCCGACCAGTTTTCGCGCCAGAACGGACTTGGCGCGTTCATCTCGCTGGTCTTCCAGCCCAATTACCGCTCGCGCGCCGAAGCCCGCTACGACAGCGGTACCGGTACCACATCGCTTGCTTATAACCGATCGAGCGACGGTCGCATCGGCAGCCTGGGCTATGGCGCGTTGCTACAACACGATCCGGAAAGCACCGTTGCCGAGGGATATGCCGAATATACCGGCAATCGCTTCGACGCCTCGTTCAGCCAGTCGACCTATGGACCCGGCTTCGGCGGGATCACCAACAATCAGGTGTCGAGCCTTCAGGTGGGCACCGCGATTGCTTTTGCCGATGGCCATTTCGGCGTCAGCCGGCGCATTACCGACTCGTTTGCGATACTTTATCCGCATCACAGTCTGGAAGGTCACAGCGTCGTCGCAGGCCAGTCTCTCGAGGCAGGAGATTTCGTCAGCCGCAGTGGCACCTTCGGCGGCGCGGTGAATAATTACCTGGCATCCTATGTCGACCAATCAATTACCTACGACGTTGATAACCCGCCGCCAGGCTATGACATCGGGCCGGGCACCTACCGTGTCCATCCGCCCTACCGCTCGGGCTATGCGATCGAGATCGGTACCGACTCCTTTGTCAGCGCGACGGGCACGTTGCTCGGCGAGGACGGTAAGCCGGTGTCGCTGATCGGCGGTGGTGTCGTGGCGCTCGACAAACCGGGTGCGGAGCCTATTCCATTCTTCACCAACACGGTTGGGCGGTTTGCCGTCCAGAATCTGCGGCCCGGCGGCAAGTATCGCGTAGACCTCGCCGATGGTCGAGGATCGTTCGAAATCGATGTACCGGCCAGCAGTGCCGGCCTGGTGCAGATGGATCAGGTCAAGCTGGGTCAAGGGGGAGATGCCAAGTGAAGATCGGCTATTTCGTCGTCACTACCTGCCTGGCCCTGCTGTCGTCGGCGACTATGGCTCAAGCACAAGTGCAGCCGAAGGTGCAGATGCAGGTAGCCGGGCATGATTGTCGCATCCGGATGGAGACGGCGCGGACCAACTGGGTGATCCGCAACTACGATCCGTTCAGTACCACCGCCGTACCGATTGACGAGTTCGACGTGACATTCGTCAATGAGGGTGCCGACACCTGCAGCCTGCGGCCGATTTTCGACCTCGAAAACGAGGCGTTCGGACTCGACC
>JBDSKT010000316.1:0-4933 GCA_039916765.1 Sphingomonas sp. | reverse complement strand
ATCTTTCCTTCGGTGACCAGCGCGCCAGCGCCGACGATCGATCCAGCGCCAATTGAGGCGCGGTTGAGCACGATCGCGCCCATGCCGATCAAGACGCGATTTTCTATGGTGCAGCCGTGCAGGATCGCACGGTGACCGATCGTACACTCGGCGCCGATCGTCAGCGGCGCTCCGGCATCCGAATGTCCGGTCGCCCCCTCCTGGATGTTGGTCCGTGCGCCGACGATGATGGGCGTGTTATCCCCTCGGATCACCGCGCCGAACCAGACGCTGGCTTCGTCCCCCAGGCGCACGTCGCCGATCAGGTCGGCACTCGGTGCGACCCACGCACCCTGGCCCAACGACGGCTGCGCGCCCTCGATCGCGTAAAGCGGCATCAGCTCGCGCCGCGCGGTTCGTGCGGCGTACCGGCCGGTTTTCGAGGAGTTGTCGTCATCGCGCTTGCCTCGCCTGGGTCGCTGCGACAGGTGCCGCTGCCCGATGACGGTGTCCAGCGACTTTGACGTTGCGCCGCGCCGGGCTTTGGCTAAATCCTTGATCTGGGGCCATGGCTAGTGGGGGGCAGGTGACTGGGGCGACGGTGCAGCAAGCGGCGCGCGAGGCCCAACGGTTTGCGGCGGCGCACCGTGCGTTGCGGGCCGACGCGACTATCCAGTTCCGCATGGAACGCGCGCCGGAACCATCGCCGCCTCCGCAATGGCTCATAGACTTCTTCGGTTGGCTGGGCCGGGTGTTCGCGCCCGTGGGACGTCTGATGAACTGGCTGAACAGCCTCATTCCCGACTGGCCGTTCGCCCGTTTTTTCTTTTGGGCGATGCTCGGAACACTCGCTTTGTTGGTCCTTTGGCTCGCCTTTCAGCGCATCCGCCATGGGACCTGGCGGCGGCCTCGGCGGCGGATCGCACCCGCAGCCGCGGCTGATCCGGACGGGGAAGCATGGGTGCCCGATGCGGTGCCCGTGCGCGCCTGGCTGGCGGAGGCGGATGCGCTTGCAGCAACAGGTCGCTTCGCCGAAGCGGCACACTTGTTGTTGCTCCGGTCGGTCGAAGATATCGCCCGGCGCCGCCCCCGGCTTGTACGCCCGGCGTTGACCAGTCGGGAACTGGCCGACGCCGATGCTGTCCCCCAGGCCGCGCGGACGCTGTTCGCCGACATCGCGATGCTCGTCGAAACTAGCCTTTTCGGCGGGCGACCGGTCGATCGCGACGACTGGCACAGTGCGCGCACCGCCTATGCCGACTTCGCGCTGCCCGGAGCATGGCGGCCGTGAGCGACATCGCAATGCGGGCCGCAGAGCGCGGTGAAGGCAGTTTTCGCCCCCGAACGGTGGCATTGATCGTCGCGATCGGGCTGATCGGCTTCGTCGGAATGCTGATCCTTGGGGCCTATGCGCCCGACCTGCGTTCCGGCAAGGACGGCGGCGCGCACGCTCTGTCGAACGCGGCGGTTGGACTGAGCGGGATCGTCCGCCTGGCCGAAGCCACGGGCCGCAATCCGCGCATAATCCGCAATTCGCGCCAACTGGACGGCGCCAATCTCACGATCCTGACCCCGCCGTCTGGTGTCACGCCGATCGGCGACGAAGTGGCGATGCGCGGCAATAAGCCGACGCTGGTGGTATTGCCCAAATGGCAGGTGAGGGGCGATCCCTCCCACTCGGGTTGGGTGCGCTATGTTGGCCTGACGCCGGGGTTCGATGGCGAAAACGTGCTGGCCCCGGCGCACAAGCTGCATGTGGCGCAGCGACGGAGCGGTGGACGGCGATTGCATATTCTGGACGGCGTGCGAGGCATCGCGGTGGACGCACCGCGCCCACTGCAGACGGTGACCGGAACGAAGCTTCGTCCGGTCATCGACGATGGCCGGGGCGGCGTGGTCCTCGGCCAATTGGGCGACGGACCGCTCTACGTGCTTGCCGATTCCGATCTGTTGTCCAATCAGGGAATTGCCGATCCGCGCCAAGCCGAGGCGGTGCTCGCGGTGCTGGATCGTCTCAACGATGCGCCGGGTGCGAACGGAATCGATTTTGACGTGACGCTCGACGGTCTCGGTCATTCGGCGAGTCCCTTGAAACTCGCCTTCGATCCGCCTTTCCTTGCGATGACCCTGACGATTGCCGCGGCGCTGCTGCTGGTCGGATGGCAGGCCGTCGCGCAATTTGGCGCGCCCCGTCGTCGTCCGCGCGCGATAGCATTCGGCAAGACGGCGCTGATCGACAATGCGGCCGCGCTAGTCAGCAAGGCAGGCCGCGAACGCGCGCTTGGCGGGCGTTATGCCTATGTCATGCGCGAGCGGGCCGCTACCGCGTTCGGCGCTCCGGCGCGACTGCGCGACGCGGCGCTCGATAGCTATCTGGACCGCCTGCCAGGGCGGCCGCGATTTACCGATCTGGCCAACGGCGCCGCCGCGGCGCGTGAACGGCGGGAAGTATTGGTCGCCGCGCAGGCGCTGCACGATTGGCAAGGGGAGAAAGCAAGGTGACGGTGGAAGACGTTCGGGCGCTCGCGCAAGAAATTCGCGACGAGGTCGGCAAAGCCGTCGTGGGGCAGGAAGAGACAGTCGAAATGATGCTTGTCGCGCTGTTCGCCGGCGGGCACATCCTGCTCGGAGGGCCACCGGGCACCGCCAAGACGCTTGTCGCCAACTGTTTCGCCCACGCGCTCGGGGTCGAGTTCGGGCGCATTCAGTTCACCCCGGACCTGATGCCCGGCGACATCATCGGCGCGAATTTGTTCAACTTTCAGACCAGCGAATTCACGTTGACCAGAGGCCCGATCTTTACCGACTTGCTGCTCGCCGACGAAATCAACCGCACCCCACCCAAGACCCAGGCCGCATTGCTCGAGGCGATGCAGGAGCGGACGGTGACGGTAGACGGCGAAAGCCTGCCGCTCGGTGATCGCTTCATGGTGGTCGCGACGCAAAATCCGATCGAACAGCAGGGCGTCTATCCGTTGCCGGAGGCGCAGCTCGACCGATTCCTGTTCAAGCACAATGTCGATTACCCCACGCTGGAAGAGGAATGCCGGATCATCGCCACGCACGGCGCGCGCCAGGCCGCGATGTCGCCCGCTGACTGGGGAATCGTGCAGCGGACCGATGCCGCGCAGATCGCCGCGGCGGTGCGGGCAGTCGGGGCGGTCAAACTCGTCGACGACGTGATCGATTACATCGCCAAGTTGATCCGCGGTACGCGCGACGTGGCCGATCTTGAGGGCGGGGCGAGCCCGCGCGCGGGCGCTATGCTCGCCGGGGCGGCGCGCGCAAGGGCGGCGATCGACGGACGCGACTTCGTCATCCCCGACGACGTCAAGGCGCTCGCGCCGGCCTTGCTGCGCCACCGCCTCACTTTGTCGCCTGCGGCAGAGATCGACGGGCGTGCGATCGAGGATGTCGTTGCCGGCATCATCGAGACGATCGAGGCACCGCGTTGAGGGGATCAGCCGCCGGAGCGACGGGGGGAAGGCGGTGATCTACCCGACACGCACGGCCGTCCTGGCTGCCGCGGCGGGCGCGCCCGTCGCGCTTGTCGTGGCGGTGACAATGCCGCAACGTTGGTATGCCGGGCTCGCCTGGCCGGTGGCGGTCTTGCTCGCCGTCCTAATCGATGTCTTGACGGGCGCCAGCCGCGGCGAAGCGCGGATGACCGCGCGCGCTAGCGAGTGCGTCGGCGCGGCATTCGATGCCACGGTCAGCGTCGCTCTGACGCGCGGCCGCTCGCCGGCGCTGGCGCAGATCGCGGTCGCCACCAATCCGCTGCTTGGGCTCGAGGACGATGGGCGGCTGTGGCTGGAGCTCGACAACGGCAGGGGTACCGCGCTGTTCCCGCTCGTCGCGATGCGGCGCGGTATGGCACGGATCGAGGGGTTGTGGGTGCGATGGCGCGGGCCGCTTGGGCTTGTGTGGAAGCAGCGTCGCGTCGCCATCGATACGCGGGTCAAAATCCTACCGGACATTCGTCCGGTAAGGGATCGCGGCGCCCAGGTTTTTCAGCGCCATGCCATCCAGGGCTTGATCGCACAGGCCGATCGCGGGGACGGGACCGATTTCGACGCGCTGGTCGAGTTTCGTTCGGGGATGGATCGGCGGGCGATCGATTGGAAGCAATCGGCGCGCCACCGGAAACTTCACGCCAAGGAATTCCGGTCCGAACGCAATAATCATATCGTCTTCGCGATCGATTCTGGCCGCCAGATGTCGGAGCCAGTCGGCGGGCTGCCGCGCGTCGATCGTGCGGTGTCCGCGATGCTGCTGACGTCATGGATCGCGTTAAAGCTTGGCGACCGGGTGGCGCTCAATGCGTTCGATTCGCGCCCACGCATCGCAAGCGGACTGATCTCTGGAAAGGGCGCGTTTGCCGAGCTTCAGCGCCTCGCCGCGGCGATCGACTATTCGGGCGAGGAGACCAACTATACGTTCGCGCTGACGACGCTCGCGACGCGGCTGACCCGTCGTTCGATGATCGTCCTGTTCACCGAATTCACCGATCTTACCTCGGCCGACTTCATGGTGCGCGCGGCTGCTCGGATCGTCGCCAAACATTTGTTGCTGGTGGTGGTCCTGCGTGATGAGGAAGTGGAACAGATCGTCGAGCGTCGGCCCGCGACGTCCGAGGATATCGCCCGCGCGGTTACCGCCGCGGCATTGCTGCGCGACCGGCGGCTGGTGCTCGCCCGGCTGCAGCATCTTGGCGTGCATGTGATCGAGGCGGAGCACGACCGCGTTGGGGAGCAACTCGTCGCGGGCTATGTCGATCTCAAGCGGCGGAACCTGCTATGAACGCAGCGCGGAAGCCGGTCGGCCTGCCGGTGCTGGTCAACGCAAGCCGCTTTCGCGCGGCGCATACGGCCGATTGGGAACGGCTCGAGCGGCTTGTCGCGCTGATGGAAAAGCGGTCCGTCGCCGCGCTGAGCGACGACGATCTGCTCGTGTT
>JBDSKT010000315.1:0-3196 GCA_039916765.1 Sphingomonas sp. | reverse complement strand
GCTTCAAGTCCGTATGGGATGGTGCCGGCTGGGGCGTGTCACGTGGCGGACACAATTGGCTCGTAGCGCGCCTTCGGCAGGGCGATTCGTCCGCTGCGGGGCACAGGACGAGAAGCCGGTTCCCGATCAATCCGTCCGCGTGTTCGGGAGTGGCGCGGGTTCCATGTTGAATTTTTTTCCAAGGGGGTCGTCTTGACCAAGTCCGTCGTTCGTTCGCTGCTGCTCACCGTCGCCGCTTCCGCCATTTCGTGCGCCACTGCCGCGCAGGCACAGGACACCGTGCCGGCGCCCGCCCAAGGCGCCGCACCCGCGACCGAAAGCGGCGACATCATCGTCACCGCGCAGCACCGTTCGGAAAACACGATCAACGTCCCCGTCGCGGTTTCGGTCGTCCGACCGGAGGCATTGCGCGATTTCCAGGCAGCAGGCGGCGACACGCTGCTGTCCCTGTCGGGCAGGGTGCCGAGCCTCTATGTCGAATCGACCACTGGCCGCATTTTCCCGCGCTTCTACATCCGCGGGCTCGGCAATATCGATTTCTACCTCGGCGCATCGCAGCCGGTGTCGATCATCCAGGACGACGTCGTGGAAGAGCATGTCGTGCTCAAGTCGAACCCGGCGTTCGATATCGCACAGGTCGAAGTGCTGAAGGGGCCGCAGGGGTCGCTGTTCGGCCGCAACACCACCGCCGGCATCGTCAAGTTCGACAGCGCGCAGCCAAGCGCGACCTGGCAGGGCCAGGGATCGGTGAGCTATGCGCGCTTCAACAGCATCAACGCCGATGTCGGCGTCGGTGGCCCGTTGACCAAGGACGGCACCATCAGCTTCCGCCTGTCGGGGCTTTACCAGCACCGCGACAACTGGATCAGCAACACCTATACCGGCCCGTCCGACGACGGCACGGTGCCCGGCCACAACGTGATGGGTCGCTTCACCGAGCGCGACTTACGCCTCCAGGTTCTGGCCAAGCCGAGCGATGCGTTCAGCCTGCGCCTTTCCGGCCATGTCCGCGATTACAGCGGTACCGCCTCGATCTTCTATCGCGGCTCGATCGTGCCTGGTACCAACGCGGTGCCGGCGTCGTTCGACCGCTCGGTCGTTGCCTATGACGAGGCGCAGAACAACCCGCAGGCGTACAAGACCCACGGCGTGTCGCTGAAGGCCGATTACGATTTCGGCGGCGCGACGCTGACCTCGATCACCGCGTGGGAGCATGCGTCGGGCTATAGCCGCGGCGATACCGACGGCGGCGCGGCGGCAAACTTCGGCGGCGTCGCGACAACCGTGCCTAACGGCATTTGCGCGGCCGGCTGCGGCGAGTCGCAGGGGCGGCTGCGCGGGCTGGATCAGTGGACGGAGGAAGTCCGCCTGGCCAGCCCCGACCACGGACCGTTCAAGTGGCAGATCGGCGGCATCTATTTCGACTCGCGCGACAATACCGAATTCGATCAGCGCTCGTTCTTCCTGACCAACAACTCGCTTGGCACTCCGCCCAATCCCAACAATTTCGTGCTGCTGCACAACATCAACACCAGCTATGCCGGGTTCGGTCAGGTGAGTTATGACCTGACCGAGCGGCTGACCGTGACCGGCGGCGTGCGTGTTACCAACGACACCAAGAGCGCCAACCTGTTGCTCCATCCGAACTTCGGGAAGCTGACCGTACCGGGGTTGGCGCCCACCTCTTCCTACGCCTGCGGTGATGCGCAATATTGCCGACTGTCCGACACGCAGCCGAGCTGGGATGCCAGCCTGCTGTACAAGCTCGATCACGACGTTAGCGTCTACGCGCGTTATGCCCGCGGTTTCCGTGGCCCGACCATCCAGGGCCGTTCGGCGGTGTTCGCCTCGGCCTATTCGACCGCCAATTCGGAAAAGAACACGAGCTACGAAGCGGGCATCAAGACCGCCTTCGCCAACGACCGCGTCCACTTCAACGTTGCTGGCTTCTACTATGTCGTCGACAACATCCAGCTGAACGGCAACGACAGCAACGGCAACGGCGTGCTGTTCAACGGCAGCAAGGGCAAGGGCTACGGCGTGGAAGCCGAGCTTGAGGCGCGGCCGCTGCCGAACCTGCGCTTCAACGCCGGGATCAGCTTGTTGCACACCGAGATCGACGCGCCGAACGTCTTCGCGCAAGTCGGCGCCGTGGGCGGCGTGGCGGCGGAAACGGTGCTCAACCCCGTGAAGACGATCGGCAACAACGTCTACGCCAACATCAACGGCAACCCGTTCCCGAACGCGCCGGATTACAACGTCAACCTCGGCGCGCGATACGACCTGCCGCTCGGCGGCGACAGCAAGCTGTTCGTCGCAGGCGATTTCAACATGCAGGGCAAGACCAATTTCGTGCTGTACCGCTCGGTCGAATACAATGCCGACGGCAATTACGAACTGGGCGGCAAGATCGGCTATGCGTTCGGCAGCTACGAACTCGCGGTTTTCTCGCGCAACCTGACCAACCGCAAGAATCTGACCGGGGTGATCGACACCTCGAACTATCGCGCGGGCATCTATAACGAGCCGCGCGTGTTCGGCGTGTCGCTCAGCGGCAAGTTCCGATAAGAGCCATGGGACTGGCGCGGTTTGGCCGCGCCGGTCCTAGCTCAACCGGTCGATCGCTTCACGGTCGAGGCTACCGGGGATGATCATCACCGGCACCGGCAGAGTGCCGGCGTCGGGGCCGGCGAAATGGCTGACCAGCGGCCCCGGCGCGCCGCTCGCCGCCGCGCCGAGCACGAGCGCCGCGATGTCCGGGCTGGCCGCGATCATCTCGCGGATGATCTTGGGCCCGTCGCCTTGCCGGACGGTGATCTCCGGGCGCAGACCCGATTCCTCGATCAAGGTGCCCGCCGCGCCCGCGACGAGCCCTTCCGCATGCAATCTGGCCTCTTCCTCGATCGTCGCCTGGATCCCGCCGAACGCCATGAAATCCTGTGGCGGGATAAGCGCGAGAATCTCGATCCCGCCGCCGGTCTTTACCGCGCGGCGCGCGGCAAAGCGCAGTGCGATGCTCGATTCGGCGCTGTCGTCGATAACCACCAGATAATTGCGCATCCGCGACCTCGTTTCGCTTCCGGTGCGACGGTGGCGCGTTGGAGCGTGGGGCGCAAGGCTTGACCAGCGCGGGTGGCGGCGCGAAGGAACGACGCCGCTACGGAAAACACGCCGCACAAGGACGCCGTTTGATGCC
>JBDSKT010000314.1:0-4263 GCA_039916765.1 Sphingomonas sp. | reverse complement strand
TCGTCGCACTCCAGGCCGGCGGCATGATGATCGGCCTGGTCTCCGCGCTCAGCTATAGCGCGGGCATCGCCGCGCACTGGCTCATTTCGACGCGGTTCGTCTTCGCCGACGACGTACGTGCGCTAGGCGCCGAACGACGAGGGCAACAGATGCTGTTCCTGATTTCCGCCTTGGTCGGCCTGTCGCTGACCACGGTGATCGTGACGCTTGCGGTAGCGCTAGGCCTGGACGCGCGGCCGGCGAAGCTTGTCGCGGTTGGGGTCAGCTTCCAGGCCACTTACCTGTTGCGGGCCAAAGTGGTTTTCGCGTGACGTCGCGGGGCTTCTGGTGGAGAGTAGTGGCGATCTGGGCCGCGTTGTGCCTGCTGCTTGTCGTCATCAACTGGGGCGCGATCACGGCCTGGCGCTTTCCCGATCCCGACGATCAGATGCGATTGCTCGAAGTTCGCGATTGGCTCGGTGGTCAAAGCTGGTTCGACGTCGCGCAACACCGGCTGAATGCACCAGCGGGCGTGCCGATGCACTGGTCGCGACTGGTCGATTTGCCGATCGCCGCGGTCATTCTCGGAACCTCGCCGCTGCTGGGTACGCATGCCGCCGAACTGCTCGCGCTGGTGCTGGTGCCAATGATGACGCTGGGCGTGGTGATAGCCTTGCTGGCGGCGCTCGCGCGGCGCCTGGAATGTGACGATGAACAGGCGCTGATGGCCGTCTGCGTGGCGCCCTTTTCGGTCGAGGTCCTGCATCAATTGCAGCCGATGCGGATCGACCATCATGGCTGGCAGATGGCTCTTGCATTGCTGGCGACCTATGCGCTGATCGACGCGAACGCGAGACGCGCGGGATACCTAGTGGGGACGGCGCTCGCGCTTTGGCTTTCGATCTCGCTCGAGGGTCTGCCGATGGTCGGGGCAATCCTGGCGCTGGTCGCGCTCAAATGGGCATTCGAGCCCGCGCACCGCGATCGGTTTCGGCTGACGACATCGATCGCCGCCGGGGGCGCCGTGGCGGTGTTCGCGGTTACCCATCCCTGGTCCGCTTGGCGCGGATCGGCTTGCGACGCGATTTCCCCGGCGTATCTGGCGCCGCTCGTGAGCGCAGCGCTGGGCGCCTACGCCGTGACCGCGATTCCGTTTCGGACGTTGGCGGCGCGTGTCGCCGGGTTGGCGATCGTCGGCGCCGTGTCGCTCGCATCAGCCTTCCTGATCGCCCCGCAATGCGCGGCTGGGCCGTTCGGCCAGCTCGACCCGTTGGTGCGCCATTTCTGGTATCTCAATGTCATGGAGGGTCTGCCACTGTGGGTGCAGACGCCGGCCACGATCGCCAACACCATCGCGTTACCGCTGATCGGACTGATCGGCACGATATGCGCGGTTCGCGAAAATAGCGGGCCGCGCCGCGACCGCTGGGCTTCGTTGCTATTCTTGACAGCGGCTGCGACGATGGCCGCGATATTTGTTCAGCGCGCCGGAGGATTGGCCAACCTGCTGGCCATTCCGGGGGCTGTGTGGCTGATCCACCCGCTGTTGCTGCGCGCGCGGACGATCGGTAGCGCGCCCAGACGCGTCCTTGCGACGCTCGGCGTGCTGTCGATTGCCGCGCCGGGCCTTGCAGCGGCGCTGGTGGTCAAGGCCATCGTTCCGCAGGACGAGGTACAGCTGCTCGCCAACGAGCACCAAGCCGCGGCCTGTCTCGACGGGAACCAGATGCAGGCGCTGCGCGCATTGCCGCGCGGCAACGTGCTCGCTCCGCTCGATATTTCACCGACCATATTAGTTCTCACCCAGCACGATGCTGTCGCCAGCGGCCATCACCGCGGTGTGACAGCGATGCACGACGTCATCGCTGCCTTTACCGGACCGGATGCCGTGGCGCACCGGATCGTGATCTCGCGCAGGATCGATTATATCGCCTACTGCCCAGGCCTTCCGGAAATCCTGATCTACGAAAACGAGGCGCCCTCAAGCTTCGTGGCGCATCTTGACCAGGGCAAGGCGCCCGACTGGCTGGCACCGGTGGTTCTTCCCGGCTCGCCGGTCAAAGCCTGGCGTGTCATCACGTCGTCGCAACAGCGCTTGCCGCCGACACCTCGCCAGCCGTAAGACCCCGTCATGGGGGATGTCGTCACCGAACCGCGCCATTGGTGGCAAACGCGAACTTTTGTTCTGGCGATGGCGCTGATCGCGATTGTGCCGCTAGTGTGGCCGACCATCCCGCCGCTGGTCGATCTGCCCGGACATATGGGTCGTTACCGCGTTCAACTCGCCCGGTTCGACGATCCGTGGCTCGGCGACTGGTACAGCTTTCAATGGTCGCTGATCGGCAATCTCGGCGTCGATCTGCTTATCGAGCCGCTCGCTCGCATCCTCGGCCTCGAGCTGGCGGTCAAGCTCGTCGTCATGACAATTCCGGCGTTGATCGTCACCGGGTTCCTGTGGATCGCGCGCGAGGTGCACGGGCGCGTTCCCGCCACCGCCTTGTTCGCGCTACCTTTCGCCTACAGCTATCCGTTCCATTTCGGCTTCGTGAATTTCGCTCTGTCGATGGGGCTCGCGCTCAACGCCTTCGCGCTGTGGCTGCGGCTCGCGCGGACCGGTCATTTGGGGCTGCGCGCGCTCCTGTTCGTGCCGCTCAGTTGCCTGCTCTGGATATGCCACACATTCGGCTGGGGCGTGCTCGGGGTGCTTGCCTTCTCGAGCGAGATGATCCGCCAGCACGACCTGCGCAAGGATGGACGCGGCGGGCACTGGATCGAATCCTGGATCCGCGCCGCGGTCGGCTGCGCACCGCTCGCATTGCCCATGGTGATGATGGTGCTGTGGCGTACGGGGGATCATGTCACCGGCCAGACCGCTGATTGGTTCAATTGGCACGCCAAGTATAATTGGCTGAAAATGGTGCTGCGCGATCGTTGGCAGGCGTTCGACATAGCGTCGGCCGTGCTGATCTATCTCATCCTGGCGAGTGCCGTCTACAGCGTGGTCTTCAGCCGCTCGCGCGGCGCGAGGATCGAATTCTCGCGCAATCTCGGGCTGTCGGCGCTATTCCTGCTGGCGGTATTCATCCTCTTGCCGCGCATCGTGTTCGGATCGGCCTATGCCGACATGCGCCTGGCCCCGTTCATGGTCGGCATCGCGGTGATCGGACTGCGTCCCCGCGCCGCGCTGTCTATGCGCAGCGCGGCGATGCTCGCGATGCTGGGTTTCGCGTTCTTCATCGTTCGCATCGCCGCGACGACCGTGAGCTTCTGGCTCTACGATCGGGCCTATACCCGCGCACTTACGGCACTGGATCACATCCCGGCGGGCGGGCGGCTCGTCACTTTCGTCGGCCGGCGCTGCGCCGACGATTGGGCCTATTCGCGGCTCGAACACATCCCGGCGATCGCGCTGGAGCGAAAGCTTGCTTATACCAACGACCAATGGTCGATGGCGGGCGCGCAATTGCTCACGACGCGGTATTTCTCCGCGGGCCATTTCGCGCACGATCCGTCGCAGATCGTCACCGATCGATGGTGCCACGGCGAATGGTGGCACACTATTTCCTGGTCGATGGCGTATTTGCCGCGCGACGCGTTCGATTACGTCTGGCTGCTCCAGCCGCCGCCCTATCCCGCGCGGCTCACGGCCGGGCTGATACCGTTATGGCGTGACGGCAACAACGTGCTGTACCGCATCGATCATGGCCAGCAGGGTCCCGTGGTCATCCCGGGCGAATTCATGCCGCCGCCGCGGCGGCGTTAGGATGATCCGCGCTTGAACGGTGCCAGACCAGCGAGATCGCGCTGGTCGGATTCAACTGCTGCGCGCTCGCGCACGAGAAAATCGGCCACCGCGCGACGGAAGCCATGATCTGGAATATAATGCGCGGACCAGGTCGGCACCGGGACGTAGCCGCGCGCCAGCTTGTGTTCGCCTTGCGCACCCGCCTCGACCGTTTTCAGCCGCCGCGCGATCGCGGCATCGATCGCCTGGTAATAGCATAGTTCGAAATGCAGGAACGGCACGTCCTCCGTGCAACCCCAATACCGGCCGTAGAGCGTGTCGGCGCCGATCAGGTTGAGCGCACCGGCGATCGGTCGGCCGTCCCGCTCGGCGACGATCAGCACCACCTGCTCCGCCATCGTCTCGCCGAGCAGCGAGAAGAAGCTGCGGGTGAGGTAGGGCTGACCCCATTTGCGCGCTCCGGTGTCCTGATAGAAGGTCCAGAACGAATCCCAGTCGGCCTCGGTGATGTCCTTCCCGCCAAGGTGACGGATCGTCAG
>JBDSKT010000313.1:0-3213 GCA_039916765.1 Sphingomonas sp. | reverse complement strand
ACCGACGCGACACTGGCGCGGCAGGCGCGCGTCGCATTCGCGACGCTCGCGCGGCACCGGCGCGCCCCCGGACGAGCCGTCAACGATGGGGAGGCGTTGGGCCAGAAGATGCACGGATAGCGGCATCTCGCGATTCTGGCAGGTTTGACGCGTGTAGGACAGCGCCGGGTCAGCCGTCGAACCGGCGCACGGTGCTCGCCGGATAGCGCTCGAGCAGATCATCGACCCGCGCCGGACGGTCCATCAGCTCGCCCCCGCAATTGGGGCAGCGATCATCGAGCTTTTCGGCGCAGGCGGCACAGAAGGTGCATTCCACCGAGCAGATGAACGCCCCCGGCTCGTCGGCGGGAAGATCGGTGCCGCAGCGTTCGCAATCGGGGTGCATGTCGAGCATGGGCGCGGAATAGCTGGTGGGAGTTTGGATCGGAAGGGCGGATTTTGGGTGGTTAGGCGACCGGCTGCTTTGAAGCGCGAGCGCGCCACCACTCCAATCGCCGCCTAATCCATCTTTCATTGTTGCGCGTCATGGCTGAGACATGACCCGCGACACTGATTCGGAAGCCACGTCCTCCTCGGTGTTTATCCGATCAGCGCTGCCCGCTTCGCTAAACTTAGTGTGGGCAATGATGCTCCTGGTCGCGATCCGTACCGATACCGGCCAAGAGCTCTATCCGCCCAAGAGCCTGGACAGCTGGTCCGATGCAATCGGCATCGGCCTGGGCACGCTGTGTCTAGTCCATGGCCTGGGTCAGCGGCCGCTGAATCTCAAAGCCGCGACGGTGACCGTAATCTTTTCGATCCTGACGGCCGCCACGTGCTCGATGATGACGTGGGGCATCTTATGTCGCGTCCGGGAGGCGGTCGTCTTCCGCGGCGATCATCTGGTCGTCTACGAAAGTGACCTTCGCATCTGGAGCGCATCGATCAGTCATGGTCGACGTGGACCGCACTATAACATCATGCTGCGCGATTATCCGGGGTTGTTCGAAATCCCCGCACGCGATTACCTTGCCGCGTTCGGCTCCGTCGAGCGCATCAATCCCCAGGGCTATTGTGTAAAAGTACGCGTCCAGCGCGCCGGTGAGGCTGCGCGGATCATCGCCGATGACGGCATGTCGCTGCCCGAGGGAAGTCTGCAACGCTGCCCGGCATTGGTCGGCTGATCCGACATGTTGCCTGTCAGCCGCCCACGCTGCGCGCGACTGATCAGTACCAAGGCCTCAAGGATTGCCCTGCCGACGACATGAACAAACGGCAGCTTTCGGCCATCGAGACGGGCCGCTGAACGTCCACAATTGGGGCGACATCCGCCCTAAGCCGCCGCCTTCACCGCGTCGCAGATCCGGTCGACCACCGCCTCGACCTGGGCGGGGTCGTCGCCTTCGGCCATCACGCGGATGACCGGTTCGGTGCCCGAGGGGCGGATGACGAGGCGGCCCTTGCCCTTCAGTTCCTCCTCCGACGCCGCAATCACCGCCTTGACCGCGTCGGTATCGAGCGGCTTCGCCCCGCGCTCGAAGCGGACGTTCTTGAGCAATTGCGGCAGCGGCTCGAAGCGGTGGAGGAATTCACTCGCCGGCGCGCCCGACCAGACCAGCTCGGCGAGGATCTGGAGCGCCGCGACCAGGCCGTCGCCCGTCGTCGCATAGTCCGACAGGATGATGTGCCCCGATTGCTCGCCGCCGACATTATAGCCCTGGCTCCGCATCGCCTCGAGCACGTAGCGGTCGCCGACCCCGGTGCGGACCATGCCGATGCCCTGCGCCGCCAGATGGCGTTCGAGCCCCAAATTGGACATGACGGTCGCGACCAGCCCGCCGCCCTGCAGCCGCCCGGCGCGCGCCCAGCCGGCGGCGATCGTCGCCATCAGCTGGTCGCCATCGACCACCTTGCCCAGCTCATCGACCACGATCAGCCGATCGGCATCGCCGTCGAGCGCGATGCCCAGCTGCGCGCCGCTCGCCACCACCGTTTCGCATAAGGTCTGCGGCGCGGTCGAGCCGACGCCGTCGTTGATGTTCTTGCCGTTTGGCTCGACGCCGATCGCGATGACCTCCGCGCCCAGCTCCCACAAGGCGGTCGGCGCGACACGGTAGGCGGCGCCGTTCGCGCAATCGACCACCACGCGGATGCCGTCGAGCGTGAGATTGTCCGGAAAGGTCGATTTGGCGAAGTGGATATAGCGCCCCTGCGCATCGTCGACCCGCCGCGCGCGGCCGATCTCGGTCGATTTGGCGAGCGCGATATCGCCGTCGATCAAGGCCTCGATCGCCAGCTCGTCCTCGTCGCTGAGCTTGTAGCCGTCGGGGCCGAACAGTTTGATGCCGTTATCGGCATAGGGGTTGTGGCTGGCCGAGATCATCACACCGATATCGGCGCGCATCGAGGTGGTGAGCATCGCCACCGCGGGCGTCGGCATCGGGCCGAGCAGCACCACGTCCATGCCGACGCTGGTGAACCCGGCGACCATCGCCGATTCGAGCATGTAGCCCGAAAGGCGCGTGTCCTTGCCGATGACGACGCGGTGCTTGTGGTCGCCGCGAAGGAAATGCGCGCCCGCCGCCATGCCGACCTTCATCGCCATAGCCGCGGTCATCGGCGACAGATTGGTCGCCCCGCGAATGCCGTCCGTCCCGAAATATTTGCGTGCCATGGATCGCCGCTATGTTGCCTCGTGTCGGCGCGGCATAGCGTGCCGGCGATGAACTGACGATGGCTTTTGCGCGTTGGATGGGGCGGACGATACCCGTCGCCCGCTTTCCATCCGGAGAATCCGCCATGAAATACCGCACGCTCGGCGACGGCCTGGAGGTTTCGGCGCTCGGCCTGGGTTGCATGCCGATGGCCGACACCGGCAAGATCGGCTATTACGGCGCCGCCGACGAGGGCGAGAGCCTGAAGACGCTGCACCGCGCGATCGAACTGGGCGTGACGTTCTTCGATACCGCCGAAGTGTACGGCCCGTACATCAACGAGGAATGGCTCGGCCGCGCGATCGCGGGCAAGCGCGACGGCCTCGCCATCGCGACCAAGTTCGGCTTTCGCATCGGAGAGGGCGAGCGGATGATCGGGGTCGATTCGTCCCCGGCCAACGTCCGCGCCGCGTGCGAGGGGTCGCTCAAGCGGCTGGGCATCGACACGATCGACCTGTTCTACCAGCACCGCGTCGATCCGACCGTGCCGATCGAGGAGACGGTCGGCGCGATGGCGGAG
>JBDSKT010000312.1:0-13913 GCA_039916765.1 Sphingomonas sp. | reverse complement strand
AGCACCCACGGCACCGGCTGCACGCTCGCCTCGGCGATCGCGACGTACCTCGGGCATGGCCATGCGCTTCCCGATGCGATCGCCCGCGCCCGCCAGTTCGTTTGTCTCGCGCTCCACGGCGCGCCTGGTCTCGGCGGCGGTCACGGTCCGATGGGGCAGCAATCGGTCCGGCTGGACCTCGGCCCCGGCGCGCGGTTCAACCATGTGACGCTCGGCATGACCGACTACACCGCCTCGCGCGATTTCTACGCATTGCTCGGGCTCGAACAGATCGTCGCTACCGAAGACGGGCACTATGCCCGGTTCGAGGCGGCGGGCGGCGCGACGCTGTCGATCGAATCCGGCGCACGGCCCACCCTGTTCTTCGAATGCGAAGGCCTTGATGCCGAGGTCGCGCGGCTGCAAGGCGCGGGCGTGACCTTCGATCAGCTCTCGACCGACCGACCCTGGCTGTGGCGCGAAGCGCGGCTGACCGATCCCGCGGGCAATGCGATCTGCCTCTATCAGGCGGGCGAGAGCCGCCGCTATCCGCCGTGGCGGCTGGCGAACGTCTGATGCCGGGCCTCCGCCACGAGAAACTCTGCCTCGCGCCTGTCGCCGGCGTCGATGAGGCGGGGCGCGGTCCGCTTGCCGGGCCGGTCGTCGCCGCGGCGGTGATTCTGCCGTCGAGGGGCATCCCGCGCGGGATCGACGATTCGAAGAAGCTCCCCGCCGCCGAACGCCGCCGGTTGCACGACCGATTGCAGGGCTGCGCGCTGGTCGGGGTGGGCATCGTCGAGGCGGACGAGATCGACATGCTCAACATCTACTGGGCGACGATGAAGGCGATGACGCTCGCGGTCGAGCAACTGGCAGGCGCGCTCGGTTGCGACCCCGGCCACGTGCTGGTCGACGGCAACCGACTGCCGCGCTGGTCCTACCAGGCGACCGCGATCGTCAAGGGCGATGCGATCAGCCTGTCGATCGCCGCCGCGTCGATCGTCGCCAAGCACACCCGCGACACGATCATGCTCGCCCATGCCGAGGCGCATCCCCATTACGGCTGGCATTCGAACAAGGGCTATGCCGCGCCCGATCATCTGCGCGCGCTGCGCGAACACGGCCCCTCGCCGCTGCACCGCCGAAGTTTCGCCCCCGTCGCGCAAGCTTGTGTCCGGGATGAGTCTTTTGCGCCACACCCCACAATTTGAGTCCGTGCCGGATGGGGGACTCAATATCTAGCGGACGTCGCGAAATGTTCCGTTTCGTTAACGGTTTGGCAACCGGGATCGTTAACCAATGTTTGCTTGACCGGAGTCCGCGCTTTCCGCCTGGATGCGCGCGAGACGACAAGCGGGGGCTGGGATGATGGGGGTAATCGAGAAGGTGAAGCGCGCCGCCGCGTCGGTGGCGGACGCACCGCCAAGCGCCGGTCTGCCGCTCGATTCGATCATCATGCAGGATTGCATCTCGGCGATGCGGGCACTGCCGGCCAAGTCGGTCGATCTGATCTTCGCCGATCCGCCGTACAACCTCCAATTGGGCGGCGACCTGTCGCGCCCCGACGGCAGCCATGTCGATGCCGTGACCGACGATTGGGACAAGTTCGACAGCCTTGCCGCGTATGATACGTTCACCCGTGCCTGGCTGGCCGAGGCAAAACGGATCCTCAAGGACAATGGCGCGATCTGGGTGATCGGCAGCTATCACAACATCTTCAAGGTCGGCGCGGCGATCCAGGATCTCGGCTATTGGATCCTCAACGACATCGTCTGGCGCAAAGCCAATCCGATGCCCAATTTCAAGGGCACCCGCTTCACCAATGCGCACGAGACGTTGATCTGGGCCTCGATGGGCGAGAAGGCGCGCTACACGTTCAACTACCGCTCGATGAAGACCCTGAACGACGAATTGCAGATGCGCAGCGACTGGGAATTCCCGATCTGCGGTGGGCAGGAGCGGTTGAAGAAGGACGGGGTCAAGGTCCATCCGACGCAGAAGCCCGAGGCGCTCGTCTACCGCATCCTGCTCGCCTGCACCAAGCCGGGCGACGTCGTGCTCGATCCGTTCTTCGGCACGGGCACCACCGGCGCGGTGGCGAAGCGGCTCGGCCGGCGCTGGATCGGGATCGAGCGCGAGGCGGGGTATGTCGCCGCGGCGCGCGAGCGGATCGACGCCGCGCTGCCGCTCGACGAATCGGCGCTGACGACGATGCAATCGCCCAAGGCTGCGCCGCGCGTCGCCTTCGGTGTGCTGGTCGAAAACGGTTATATCCTGCCCGGCCGCGTGCTCAGCGACGCGAAGCGCAAGCACCGCGCCTTGGTCCGTGCCGATGGCAGCGTCGAGAGCCTGTGCGGCGCGACCGGCTCGATCCACAAGGTCGGCTCGAGCGTGCAGGGCGCGCCGGCGTGCAACGGCTGGACCTTCTGGCATCACGAGGTCGATGGCGTGCTGACCCCGATCGATACCTTGCGGCAGACATACCTGCTGGCGACGCAACCGTAACCGGGAAGCTCGTGCGAAAAACACTGGCAATGTAGGAAAATCGCTGTCACCTCCGACCGGTGACGATCCCTGCTTTCCCGTGCGCTGACCGCACTGGCATTGCCGGGAATCGTTCGCGCCTCGGCGGAAGACGAACGATGGGCGCGGGGATGCGAAACTTGCTCAACTTCCACCCAGAGGGTTCGGTGCGATGACCGCACTCCACCTCCGTCCGGTCCAGTTCGTCGATTCGCCGATCGGTCGCGATGGCGAGGTCGCACGGCTGGCGGGCGGGATGCTATGGTTCGCCGCGTACGAGTTGATCGAGCCGGCTGGGCGCCGCACGGTGCCGATCGCCGAGTTCGAGGCCAATCTTGGCCGGAACGACGAACGCGCGGCGCAACTCCATGCCCGGATGACCGCGCCCCGCCCCGCATTGACCCTGGGCGAGCGCACGCTTCGCTTCGACCAGCCGCAAGTGGCGGGCATCCTCAACGTCACGCCAGACAGTTTTTCCGACGGTGGCAAGCATCAGGCCGATCCCGCCGCCGCCGCCGAGGCCGGGGTGACGATGGCGACGGCGGGCGCGGCGCTGGTCGATGTCGGCGGCGAGTCGACCCGACCCGGCGCGCCGCTGGTGTGGGAAGGCGACGAGGCGCAGCGGGTCGTGCCGGTGATCGAACGTCTGGCGCGCAGCGGCACCCTGGTGTCGATCGACACACGCAAGGCGGCGGTGATGGAGGCCGCGCTGGCGGCGGGTGCTGGGCTGGTCAACGACGTTTCGGCATTGTTGTGGGACGAGCGCTCGCTCAATGTCGTCGCAAGGGCTGGCTGTCCGATCGTGCTGATGCATTCGCCCGATCCGAAAAAGGGTCCGCACGGTGACGACCCAAGCGGCGGCGGCCATTATGCCGACGTGCTGACGGAAGTGTTCGACTGGCTCGCCGCGCGGATCGAGGCGGCGGTGGCGGGCGGTATCGACCGGGCGCGCATCATCGTCGATCCCGGCATCGGGTTCGGCAAATCGCTCGCCGACAACCTCGCATTGCTCAACGGTCTCGCCCTGTTTCACGGTTTGGGCTGCCCGCTCATGCTTGGGGCAAGCCGCAAGCGGATGATCGGCGCGCTGTCGAACGAAGCGCTGGCCGACGCGCGTCTCGGCGGCAGTGTCGCGCTGGCGATGAAGGGCATCGAGGCCGGGGTGCAGCTGCTCCGCGTCCACGATGTCGCAGAGACGGTGCAGGCCGCGCGGGTGTGGCGGGGGCTGCGAGACCAGGCGCTGGTCGGTCGTTAGGCGATCCCAACCCCTGCCGACGCGCATCGGTGAAGGTTTTAGCATGTCACGCGCATGCTAGACCGTCCCGACACGGAGGCGTGCTGGATATGCGGTGAGGTATTTCGGGCACGCTGGCGGGGATATGCGGAGGGATCGCGATGGACACCTACCGGCGCCAGAACGGCGCCGGATTGGGGAGGCTCGCCGGCGAGGACTCAGCTGCTCGTGATCTGCACGATCGCGTCAACCTCCACCGCCGCGCCAAGCGGCAGTACCGGCACGCCGACCGCGCTTCGGGCGTGCTTGCCGGCATCGCCGAACAACGCCGCCATCAGGTCGGACGCGCCGTTGGCGACCTTGGGCTGGTCGGTGAAATCGGCGTGCGAATTGACGAACACGCCGAGCTTGACGATCCGCTCGACCCGGTGGAGCCCGCCGAGCGCCGCCTTCATCTGCGCGACCAGCATCAGGGCGCAGCGCTGCGCGGCCTCGGTGCCGAAGTCGAGATCGACCGAATCGCCGAGCCGCCCGGTCATCAGCGCGCCGTCCTTGAACGGTAGCTGCCCGGAGATGTGGAGCAATCCGCCCGCCTCGACCGCCGGGACATAGGATGCAACGGGCGCGGCAGGCGCGGGCAGCGCCAGGCCAAGTTCGGCAAGCTTGTGGTCGATACGGTCGGTCATGCTGAGGTCTCCTTGGGGGATGAATGATCGGCATGCTGGCTCGCGGCGAAGCGCGCGGCAATCCACGCCCGCGCCTCTTGCCAATCGTCGATGCGGGCGTGGGCGGCGGGCGCCGGAGGAACGCTCGGCGCGAGATCGGGCTCGGAAATCATGTGCAACCGGTGGACCCACGGCGCATGCTTCGCGACCGACTGGTGATGCACCGCGAGATCGTCGACGAACACCGTCACCGGATTGTGGTGCTCCGCAACGAGCCGTGCGACGGGGTCGCCCTTGCCGCCCTGGTTGGTCTCGACCCGGTAATCCATGCCGTGACCGAGCAGCTGCTCGATCCGCGGCTGGCGGTTGGCGTCGCCCAGGTTGGTCAGGATCACGATGTCGGCGACCGCGCTCAACGCCTCAAGCGCCTCGCGGGCGTGCGGAACCAGCGTCTGGCGCTCCATCTCCGCGGGGAAGAACCCCTCGAGCAGGCCCCACATCTCTTCACGCGTCGGCGGCGGCGATCCATCGCGACGCGTCATGCTTGTCGCGAAATCTCCGCCATTGGGTGAAAAATCGATGTCGTGATGCTCGCGCAGCCACACCCCGAAGTGCCGCACCATGTGCAGCAGCACCTCGTCGCAATCGCAGATCAACAAGCCCTTCACGCTTCGAGCGCCGTGCGGGCGATGACGATGGCCGATGGCGGTACGCCCAATTCTTCGGCGCAAGCGACAAGGTCCGGCTCGTGCGCTTCGAGGAAGCTCAGAGCGGCAGCAAGCACGGTCGGATCGTTCGCTCGCTCGCGCAGATCTGGGGGATCGAGCCCGGTCACGTCGAGCAGCCGCATTGCTCGTCCGGGCTCGGCCAGCGTCCACACCAGCGCGCGCAGCGCGAGTTCGGAGGGATCGTGATGTGACCCCGGATTTGTTTCTGACGCGCGCATTGCCTATCGTCTCGTTCGAGCAGGAGCGAAGCGCGTGTCAAAAAAGGTGCTCGTTGTCGAGGACAACGAACTCAATCTGAAACTCTTTTGCGATTTGTTGCGTGCGCATGACTATGTGACCGAGGGCGTGCGCGATGGACGTGACGCGGTGGCGCGGGCGCGCGACGTGATGCCGGACCTGATCGTGATGGACATCCAGTTGCCGTATGTCACGGGCTACGAGCTGATCGAGGAACTGAAACGCGACGAGGCGTTGCGCGATATCCCGATCATGGCGGTCACAGCCTATGCCGGCCGTGAAGACGAGGAACGAATCCGCGCGGTGGGGGCGGATGCTTATGTCTCGAAACCGATTTCGCTCAACCGCTTCGTCGATGCGGTGAGCGCCCTCCTAACAAAGCAAGAGCCGCAAGGATGATCCTCGCGGCTCCGGACCCGTGGCGCGGGAGATCGTTGGCCCGCTGGCTTACTTGATCTTGGTTTCCTTGAAATCGACATGCTTGCGCACGACCGGATCATACTTCTTGAACGAGAGTTTCTCGGTCTTCGTTCGCGGATTCTTCTTTGTGACATAGAAGAAGCCAGTGTCGGCCGAGCTGACGAGCTTGATCTTGACGGTGGTCGGCTTTGCCATGACCTGAAATTCCCGAAATAGCGTAAAAAGCAAAAGCGGCGGCCAGTGCCACCGCTCTTCAAGGGGCGCCCGATGGCCGAGAGTCGCCGCGATGTCAAGCTTTGCCGGGTGCACGCATGAGCGCTTAACGTCGTCTTTACCCTTTTGGCGCAGCCTTATCCCAAGACCGGGGAGTAGGGCGATGGAGCAGCGGGCGGCGATACAGGCGGCGAGCGATATCCAGATCGAACTGACACAACGCGTGCTGGCTATCGGCGGACGCGTGGGGTGTGCGGGCGCGGGCGTGCTCGCGACCGAGATCGACGCGATCCGCAGGCTTGCCCGTTCAAACGGGCTGTTTCCCGCCGCCGCGGTCGCGCAGGCGCTCGAAGCGGCGCTAGCGCGCGGCGAGCGCGGACCGCTGATCCACGGCTGGCTCGGCATTCTGCGTGACGCATTGGGTAGTGACCGCCATGACGGCGACGCTTGCGATACCTTCGCCGCGGCCTGCTCCGTGCGCTTTTCGAGCTAAAGCGGGCCGGCGGTGGATGCGCTGATGGCCGCGCTGGTCGCGGCGTTCGTCATTCAGGCGACCGATCGCACACCGTGGTTCACCGCCATTCTCGCCGATCGCTGCCGCCAGCCCGCCATGGTTCTGCTCGCCTCGCTGGTCGCGCTGGCGGCTGGCTATTGCGCCGCCGCACTCGCCGGCGCGTTGGTTGGGCCTCGGCTCACCCCCGAAGCGCGTGAACTGTTCTTGGCGGTATCGCTCGTCTTGGCGGGGGCGGGTGCATTTGCCCCGGTCAAGCGCCCCGACCGGTTTGCCGGGTCCCGGCTCGGCAGTTTCGCAACGACCCTGCTGGGAGTCATCAGCCTGGCGACCGGAGACCGCACCCAGTTCGTCGTCGCGACGCTTGCCGCGCGCAGTGCCATCCCCGGCATGGCGGCGGCCGGCGCGTTCATCGGAGCACTGGCGATCGTCGTCCCGGCAACAATCGCGGGCGAGGCCGCGCGCGCAAAACTGCCGATCACCGCGATCCGTTTTGCCACCGGCGTGCTGTTGCTGATCGTCGGCGCGGTGTCGGGGCTTGGCGCGCTGCGATTGATTTAGGGCTCTGTCCGTTCCCGTTGGCGGAACTCGCGTTGGCGCGCCATGTTGAACGACGATGCGCGCCTTTGCCGATCTCCTCGATGCGCTGATCTACACGCGCTCGCGCAATGCGAAGTTGAAACTGATCGGCGATTATCTGCGCGTTACGCCCGATCCCGATCGCGGTTGGGCGATGGCGGCGTTGACCGGTGATCTCGATCTGCCGGGGGTAAAGCCGGCGCAGATCCGCGGGCTGATCGAGGAGCGCGTCGATCCGGTGCTGTTCCGCATGAGCCGGGACTATGTCGGCGATACGGCCGAGACGATCGCGCTTCTCTGGCCGCAGTCCGACGCGCCGCCCGCGCAAGGCGAACCGTTGACCGTCGCCCAGGTGATCGACCGCCTGGCGCATTTGTCGCGCTCCGACGCGCCCGCTGTCCTTGCCGGCATGCTCGACCGGCTTGATGCCGACGAGCGTTTCGCGCTGTTGAAGATGGCGACGGGCGCGCTACGCATCGGCGTCTCGGCTCGCCTCGCTAAGACCGCGCTGGCGCAGGCGTTCGGGATCGAGATCGAGGCGGTCGAGGAAGTTTGGCACGGCATCGAGCCACCTTATTCCGCCTTGTTCGACTGGGCAGAAGGGCGGGGAAGTCAGCCGACCGCCACCGACGTGCCGGTGTTCCGCCCTTTCATGCTCGCCCACCCGCTTGAGGAATTGCGCGTCGATCTCGCCAATTATGCTGCGGAATGGAAATGGGACGGCATCCGCGTTCAGCTTGTCCACGTCGCCGGCGAAACACGGCTTTACAGCCGCACCGGCGACGATGTCACGGCGAGTTTCCCCGAGGTTGCACGCGATTTCCGAGAGCCGGGGGTGCTTGACGGCGAGCTGCTTGTCAAGGGTGAAGTACAGGGCGGCGGGTTGGGCGCGGGGGAAGGGGCCGCCAGCTTCAACGCGTTGCAGCAGCGGCTGGGGCGCAAACAGGTATCAGCGAAGATGCTTGCCGATTACCCGGCGTTCGTCCGCCTGTACGACGTCTTGTTCGACGGCGATGAGGATCTGCGTGCGCTAACCTGGACCGAGCGTCGCGCGCGGCTCGAAGCGTTCGTGCCGCGCCTTGATCCCGCGCGGTTCGACCTGAGCGCGGTGATCGAGGCGGACGATTTCACCGCGCTGGAGGCGATCCGTGCCGGCGCGCGCGACGCGGCGATCGAGGGGGTGATGCTTAAGCATCGCGCCTCACAATACGTGGCGGGGCGCCGCACCGGCCTGTGGTACAAATGGAAGCGCGATCCCCTCACCGCCGATTGTGTGATGATGTATGCTCAGAGGGGCAACGGTCGGCGCTCGTCTTTTTATTCCGACTACACGTTTGGCTGCTGGACCGGCGATCCCGAGGATGGGGGAGAACTGCTCCCCGTCGGCAAAGCCTATTCGGGCATCACCGATGAGGAGCTGAAGATGCTCGACAGCTTCGTGCGCGGCCATACGCTCAACCGGTTCGGTCCGGTACGTGAGGTGGAGAAGAGCCTGGTGCTCGAGATCGCGTTCGATTCGATCCACGAATCCAAGCGGCATAAATCCGGCGTCGCGATGCGCTTCCCGCGGATCGCGCGGATCCGTACCGACAAACCCGCGGCAGAGGCCGACCGGGTCGAGACGCTGCGGCGGATGGTGACCTAGCGCTTGGCTCGACGCGGCCGGTCGGCATCGGCAAGCGGACGGACGCGGTCGTGCAACAGCATCAGCATCCGCCCCGGCTCTTCGATCATCGGCAGGTGCGCACTGTGCTCGAACCAGATGATCGTCTTGGCCGGTGCATGCAACCGGCCGAGCCAGGACGCGGCGATATCGGGTGGCGTTGTGGTGTCGTGACGGCCGAGTAGCAGGAACACCGGCACGTCGAGCCGGCGTATTGGTCCGAGCGACAGAGTTGCGAGCTTGCCCCACATCGTCTTCATCGTGAAATCGCTGCTCTCGTCCCACGCGGTTCGATCCACCTGACCATATTCGGGCGACAGCCGGCCGAGATGGAGATAAAAATCGCTGTCGCGTCGCCCGGCAGCGAGCCCGCCGTAATAGATCGACCACTTGCGCTCGACCGCCGTCTTCGCAGGGTCCATTGCACCGGGGCCAGGATAAGGCGCGATCGCTTTTAGCTCGTTGATGGCCTGAGCGTTGCCATCACGCCGCGCCTGGCCAAGCACCGTCGCATAGCTTGTCGCCTCGTTTTCACGGAAATCAATTAATTGCCCCATGCCGATATAGGCGTAGAGCAGGTCCGGCCGTTTGGCGGCCACCGAAAGCCCCACCGCCGATCCCCAGCTGTGCCCAAGCAGAAAAATCTTCCGCTTGCCGTATCGCTGGCGCAGCAGTTCGATGAGTTCAATTGCGTCGTCGCGGTAACGATCTGGGGTCAGCGTCGCCGCGATTGCCTGGGGGTCATTGAGCCGGAACGACTTGCCTGCCGCACGCTGATCCCATTGCACGACGGTGAAATAATCCTCCCACGGTCGCTGGAACGACCATGACAGCGGTAGCTCGACCGAAGCCGGGCCGCCATGCACATAGAGAAGGATCGGATTGCTCCGATCCGCGCCGCGCACGCTGACATATTGCCGGGCACCGCCAAGCGTGGCGATGAAGCTTTCTTGTATACCGTCCGGCGTGACGATCCGATCGAGATCCGAGACCAGCGCGCGGCCGGGCGAATAGGCATCGGTCGCAATCTCGGGTTTCACCGGTACGACTGGCTTCATCTGCGCAGAAGCTGCCACTGCGACGCAGCTAAGCGCAACCCCGCCAAGGTTCGTCCAAAAGGATGACATCGGTTCTCTCTGGGCAATCATTGAACTGTCTTTATCGTCTACGGAAAGTGTGTTGTCTATCTATATCACCCAACACTGATCGCTTTGGGTTGACCCAGCGGCAGTCAGTGATTGTCTGGCCGGGTTATCGCCCGCGTAGACCGAAGCGGGCAGCGCCGCGCTAGAAGGACATCGCGACCGCGCTCGCTATTTGGTCCATGATGACGGGCGGGCAACGTTTGGTCGGCTGGCTTTATGCTCGGTATCCTTGGCGACATGCGGATCTTGGTCGGCTGACGGCGCATCGCCGCAGTGCGCTGCCCCCACCGGGCAAAGAAAAACCCGGCGCGCTGGAAGCGCACCGGGTCGATCTTTACCGAAATGGCGCCTTTACTGAAGCGGGCTCAGGTTCACCGCGGCATATTTGCCGCGACGATCGACCTCGAGCTCGAATTCGAGTTTATCGCCCTCGTTGAGCGTCGGCATGCCTGCGCGTTCGACTGCGGAGATGTGCACGAACGCATCGGGCTGTCCGTCATCGCGCTGGATGAAGCCGAAGCCCTTCATTGCGTTGAAAAACTTGACCGTGCCGGTCGCCTTTTCACCCGTCAATTGACGCTGCGGCGCACCGCCGCGATCACCGCCACCTTCGCGCGGCGCATCGCGATCGCGGGGCGGGCCTCGGTCAGTAACCGGCATGGGCTCGCCCTCGATCTTGAGATCGGTCGCCGAAATACGTCCGCCGCGATCGACCAGTGTGAATCCGAGCGGCTGACCTTCGGCTAGACCCGTCAGGCCGGCCTGCTCGACCGCGGAGATATGCACGAACACATCCTCGCCGCCATCGTCGCGAACGACGAAGCCGAAACCCTTTTGTCCGTTGAAGAATTTGACCACGCCGGTGCCTTCACCGACAACCTGGGGGGGCATGCCGCGACCGGCGCCACCACCACCACCGAAGCCGCCACCGCCCCCGCCACGGAAACCGCCGCCGCCACCACCAAAGCCGCCGCCCCCGCCGCCGAAGCGATCGCCGCCACCGCCGAACCGGTCTCCGCCGCCGCCGAAACCTCCGCGATCACCACCGAAGCCGCCACCGAAATCGTCGCCGCCGAAACCACCGTCGCGCTTGTCGCGGCCACGTCCGCCACGATTGCCGCGGCCACCTTTATCGAAACTCATGCCCTGTTCGTCTTCCCGGCTCGTCCAAATCTTGCTCGAAACCCCTTGCGCCGGACGAAGAACGCACGGAGTCGGACGCCAAACCGATCACGCCACCGAGTCGGTCTAGCCTATTATGCGCCGGCCTGCGAACAAATTCGTCCGAAATGTGGCGTGGGAAGTGTTGATCTTGCGCGAGCGGTGCGCGCGCGCCACAGCATTCCTGATGTCGATCCTTCAGCTCGCAGCCGATCCCGCCGCCTGGGCCGCGCTCGCCACGTTGATCGTGATGGAAATCGTTCTTGGCATCGACAACCTCGTTTTCATCTCGATCCTGTCGAACAAATTGCCCCAAGGAGAGCGCGTGCGCGTGCGGCGACTGGGGATCGGACTGGCCCTGATCCTGCGGCTAGCGCTCCTGTCGGTTATCGCTTGGATCGCGGGGATGACCGCGCCCGTATTAGACCTCGGTCTGTCCGGCGGTGTCGATTCGCACGGCGCCCCGAGCTTCGAGACAGCCTTTTCGGCCCGCGATCTGATCCTGATCGCCGGCGGTGTGTTCCTGCTCTACAAGGCGACGACCGAAATCCACCACACGATCGATCCGCACGACGAAAATAGCGAGGCAAATGATACCGGCGCGGCAATGCTCAGCGTCGGCGCCGCGATCCTCCAGATCCTGCTGCTCGACATGGTCTTTTCGATCGATTCGATTCTGACCGCGGTCGGCATGACCGACGACCTCCCAGTGATGATTGTCGCGGTGGTCGTCGCGGTCGGGGTGATGCTGTTCGCCGCGACCCCCCTTGCTGACTTCATCAACCGAAATCCCAGCGTGGTGATGCTTGCACTGGGTTTCCTGATGATGATCGGATTCGTGCTTATCGCCGATGGCTTCGGCATTCATGTGCCAAGAGGGTACGTTTATACCGCGATGGCGTTCTCTGCGGGGGTCGAGACGCTCAACCTTGTCGCGCGCCGCAGGCGCGGCCATTGAGCGTTCAGGCTTTCCTCGCTAGGTCCGCGGCATGACCGTTCATTTGCACGAAGAAGATATTCCCGCCGGGCTGTTCGCCGCGGGGGCCGACATCGCCGTCGATACCGAAACGATGGGATTGATCACGCCGCGTGACCGGCTGTGTGTCGTCCAACTGTGCGACGGTGGCCCGGACGAGCATCTCGTACGCTTTTCGCCCGGCAGCGATTATGCCGCGCCCAACCTCAAGGCGCTGCTGGCCGACCGGTCGCGCGAGAAACTCTATCATTTCGCGCGGTTCGATCTCGCCGCGCTCAAGCATTACCTCGGCGTCGAGGCGGGTCCTGTCTATTGCACCAAGACTGCCTCGCGATTGGTGCGCACCTACACGGATCGTCACGGTCTAAAGGAACTGGTGCGCGAACTGATCGGCCAGGATATCTCCAAGCAGCAGCAATCGTCCGATTGGGGCGGCGCGGAATTGAGCGATGCGCAAAAGGATTATGCGGCATCCGACGTGCGCTATCTTCACCGCCTCCGCGACGAACTAGACCGGCGGTTGGCGCGAGAAGGGCGCACGGCGCTCGCGAGGGCATGCTTCGATTTCCTGCCATGGCGCGCCGAGCTCGATCTTGCTGGCTGGCCCGAGGTCGATCTGTTCGCACATGTCTGATGCTGCATCCCTCCAGAAGACCGCGCGGCAAATCTGGGCGGCGCCGGGCAGTAACCATGATCGGCTGATCGGCGTGCTCAATGTGGTGTTGCCGGTCGCGATCGGCGTGCTGGCGGCCTTCGTCGTCGTCATGCCGTTGTTCAGCGGTGGCGACGTGTCTTTCGTGCTCGACAAGAAGAAGGTCGAGGTCGCCAAGGAGCGTTTGCGGACACAGGCGGCGATCTATCGCGGCGAGGACGCCAAGGGTCAGGCCTTCCAGCTCAACGCCGGCTCCGCGGTGCAGAAGAGCGCTGCGGAACCGATCGTGCGGCTAAACGATCTGTCGGCCCGGCTACAGCTCAAGGACGGTCCGGCCGACATCGTCGCACCGCGCGGCGCGTATGATATGAAGACCGAGCAGGTGAAGGTTTCCGGCCCGGTTCACGTCACTGCCGCCAACGGCTACCGGCTCGAGACGAGCGCGGCCACGGTCGATATGAAGCAGCGCCACATGAACAGCGACGGCGCGGTGACGGGGACGGTGCCGCAGGGGGTGTTCAGTGCCGGCAGGATGAGCGCCGACCTTGAAAACCACGTCGTCAAGCTCGATGGCAACGCGCGCTTGCGGATCGTCCCGCGAAGGGCGAAATAGCCGCCATGATACGCTTCACCGGCACTTCGCTTTTCGTACTCGCGCTCGGGCTAGGTCTTGCCGCGTCTGGGTCGGCGCAACAGCGCCACGATTCTGCCGCGCCGATCAATTTCGGCGCCGATCATATCGAGCTGCAGGACAAGGCCAACCGCGCGATCCTGTCGGGCAACGTTTCGGTCAAGCAGGCGGAGATGACGCTCAATTCCGCGCGCATGACGGTCGCCTATACGGGCCAAGTGGTCGATGGCAGCCCACAGGTTTCGCGGCTCGATGCGTCGGGCGGCGTGGTGGTGACGCGCCCGGACCAAAGCGCGCGCAGCCAATTCGCGGTTTACGATCTCAATAAGCGCATCATCACCATGCTCGGCGGGGTGACGCTGCTTCAGGCAGGCAATACCGTCAACGGCTCCCGGCTGACGATCAATCTCGACTCGGGCAAGGCGGTGATCGACGGGTCGTCGGTGCGCGGGTCGCAGTCGGGCGGCGACGGTGCGGTGAAATCCAGCGGCGGCCGGGTCACCGGCACCTTCTCGGTGCCTAAGCGCAACTGATCGCGCGGGCGCCTGCAATCGCCGCGCGGCTATTCCCTCGCCGCCTCGTCTGGTACAACAGCC